>CACZSP010000242.1 GCA_902783905.1 uncultured Ruminococcus sp. | reverse complement strand
GAATTCATATTCGACGGCGTACTCGCCGTCCTCGTTCACCGTCTGGGTCGGCGGGTTCGACGAGTTCGGAGACGGGCGGGTGCTTCTCAACGGGCGTACGCCGCGCGACTGCTGCTCGATGACTTTCGTCTGCCGGAGCGAATCCTTCGGGTTCGATCTGATAAATATCAGCCCGTCGCAAAGGAAGATCAGTACCGGGAACACCGAGCCCTTCGGCCTTGAGGGCGACGTTTCCTTCTCCGGCGGAGACTACGTGATCCGCCCGAGCAAAGAAACGTATTACGCGCAGTACCTTTGCTGCCTCGAATACGAAAAAAAGAGCACAGGGTATTCGGGAGAGCTCTGCTTCGGTCTGACCGCCGGAAATGAAGGAGATCCCGTGCCCAACGTATACCTGTTCAATTTCGATACGGGAGAGCTGACGAAGGTCGACGTCGGCAAGGACGGCGCGTGCGCCGTGCAGGTCAGCAGTTCCAACGCACTGAGGCCGAGCCTGTGGGGAGATTATTATCACCGGGCCGGAGGCGCGTACTACGACGGAAAAGAACTCCAGCTCGACTTTTACTACAACGGAATAAACGTGCGCGCCGACGAAATCCTTTCGCTGGGGGACGACCGGGAGATCATTCCCGTCCTTATCAGATACGATAAATATCCCGACGACGTCAGCGAAGAATTCTACGCGCCGCGGGTGAGCGACGGAGAGATAACGATCGGGGCGTTCTACTCTCTTCCGGATAATTCGTACGATTACGGAGTCGCGATGCCCTACTATTACACCGCCACGCCCTGAATCGGCGGAACGGAGGAACCGAAATGCTTTTAAGAACTGAAAAACTGACGAAATTCTTCGGCACCCACTGCGCGCTGTCGGGTTTTGACGCCGAGATCGACAGAGAGACGATAGTGGGCTTCGTCGGACCCAACGGCGCCGGAAAAACGACGGCGATGCGGATAATATCGACGCTTATGCTTCCCAGCAGCGGGGAGGTCTGGATAAACGACCTTCCGGTGGGAAAACATATCGCCGAGACGCGGAAGGCGATAGGCTTCGTCCCCGATTATTTCGGGGTCTACAACGCGATCTCCTCCCGCGAATATCTCGAATATTACGCAGACATCAACAAGATCCCGACCGAGGGAAGGGAAAAGCTCATCTCCGACATGCTGGAGCTCGTCAATCTTTCGGACAAGATCGACGCAAACGTAAACACTCTTTCCCGCGGTATGAAGCAGCGGCTGTGTCTGGCGCGCTGTCTGCTTCACGACCCGCAGCTGCTGATCCTCGACGAGCCGGCCTCGGGACTCGATCCTCAGGCACGCGCCGATCTGAAATACATCCTTCGCGCCCTGCGCGAGCAGGGAAAGGCGGTGCTCATCAGCTCGCACATCCTTCCCGAGCTCGGCGAGTTCTGCGACAAGGTCATCATCCTCAACAAAGGAGTGAAGGTCGCCGACGGAACGATAGAGGAGATCGACAGCCGCATAGGGGAAAAGGCGAGGATCACATACACGCTTCTCGCCGACAGCGATTTCGAAACGGCGGCGGCGGTCGCGAGGGAATTTTCCCAGACGGGAGAGATCATCCGCGACGGAATGACGCTCGAGATAGAATTCTCGGGCGACGACGCGGCGGTGTCCGAGCTTACGCGCCGGATGATCCTGTCCGGAGTCAACGTGACAAAGGTGGACAAGACCCGCCGCACCCTTGAACAGGTCTTCCTGGAGGTCATAGACAATGACAAATAAACTGAAAAGCAACGCGATACTGAACTTCGGTATGAAAATGACGGCGAAGAAAAAAAGCTCGGCCGTCCTTCTGTGCGTGCTGTCGGGAGTATTCGGCCTGATAATCGCGTCGACCGTCATTTCGATGAACATACAGGCGAAAAGCGGATACGTGGACGTTTCGGATTACGCCGACACCGGAAAGGTCCTGTTTTTCATCCTCTGCTCGCTGCACATGGTGTTTTCCGTCTTTCTTTCGCCGGCGGTGGCGGGCAGTTCGATCTCGTCCGAGAGGGAAAAGCAGACTCTCGATCTGCTTCTCTGCTCCCAGATGACGCCTCTCGAGATAGTGATCGGGAAATTCGCCTCATCTCTCAGCTGGCTGTTCATGGTCACCGTGTCGCTTCTTCCGACCTACGCCATCATCTACATGATCGGCGGCGTTCCGCTGTCGGCAATTATCTGCGCGCTTCTGTTCATAATCTGGCTTATGACGGTCATAACGGCGATCGCCGTGCTGTTTTCGGCGCTCATCAAACGTTCGGTGCCGGCAATAATCGTCTCGTACGTGACCCTGATAGGCATCGTCGTTCTGAACTTCATACTGACGGGGCTTTACTACGCGATTCTTGAAAATCTCAGGACCTTCGCTCCGGGCGGAACGTACATCAATCTCTGGTACAACAGTTTTATATGTCCTGTCCTCTGGTTCAATCCGGTCGTCGCCTTCATCGGAATACTCGAGATGACGATGGGAGAGGTGTCCAATTCCTTCCTTTTCGGGACGATAACCAACAATATGACGAGAGACCTGATCATCACGATAGCGGTGAACGCGGCGTTTTATTCGGCGCTGGCGTTCGGATCGGTGATCCTCGCCGGACGCGCCCTCGATCCTATGAAGGCGCACGGGAAGGAGAAAAAAGCGATCCGCGCATCCCGTGCCGCGGCGAAGCGCGCGGCTGCCGCAAAGGAGTAAAAAATGACTCTTTCGGATATTAAAAAACTGTTCGCGCCTTTTTCCCGCCGTCTCGGCGCAGAAAAGGCGCTGGGCAGTCTGCTTCTCGCGCTGGCCGCGGGGTCGGCGGCGGGCGTCGCCGTCTTCGTCGCGTCGCTCTTCCTGCCCGTGAAGATCAAATACCCGGTATGTATCGCCGCGGCCGCCGGAGTCAGCATCGCGGTATTCGCGGTCGTTTTCGTCCTTTCCCGTCCCAAAGAAAAGGAGATCGCCGAAAGGATAGACGGGACGGGCTTCGGAAACAGGGCGGAGGCGTGTCTCGAGCTGCTCGGCGACCGCTCGGCAATGTCTGAACTGCAGAGGCGGGATACCGTCCGCGAGATAGCCGGAGTTTCCCCTTCGTCGATCAAAATAAGGATCGACAAAAAGCGTCTGATCGCGGCGGCCGCCGCGCTGGCGCTGATAATCCTCTGCGGTTTTCTTCCGAATCCGAATATCACCCGCATAGAGGCGGCGGAATCGGAAAAACAGAAGGAGGAGGAAAAGATCGCCGAGCTGACCGAAAAGCTTGAAAAGAAGATCGAGGACGCGGATCTCCCTCCCGAGGCGGAAAAGAAGGCGAAGGAGATCGTGAGCGACCTGCGCGAGCAGCTTGAATCGGCGCAGACCCCGTCGGAAAAGCTCGCCGCCGTCAACGAGGCGTCGGAAAAGCTCGACGAGCTTATAAAAGAAGCGAAGGAAGCCGAAAAGCAGGCGCAAAAGGACGCCGCGAAGCAATCGGCCGAAGAACTGGCAAAAAGCGCGGACGACGCGCTGTCACAGCTCGGTCAGGCGGGGAGCGAAGGCGACCCGGAAAAGATCGACGAAGCCGCCGATAAGCTGAAGGAAGAACTTTCCGGAATGACCGGAGACCCGTCCGTCAGCGAAGAAAACAAGGAAAAACTGGGCGAAATGTCCGACCGTCTGAAGGACGCCGCGTCGAAGGCCGACGGAAAGCTGGCCGAAGATTACGAAGGACTCGCCGATCTTCTCGAAAGGGCGGCGCAGGGCGAAAAAGTCGACGCGTCTGACGCCGTCGACAAGATCGCCGACGGGCTGAAAAACCCGGGCGGACAGCAATCGTCCGACGGGCTCCCGCAGGATATAGCGGATCTTCTGGACGGTTACAAGGATTCGCTGACAGACAGTCAGCAGGGCCAGCAGGGCCAGCAGGGCCAGCAGGGCCAGCAGGGCCAGCAGGGCCAGCAGGGCCAGCAGGGCCAGCAGGGTCAGCAGGGTCAGCAAGGTCAGCAGGGCCAGCAGGGCCAG
>CACZSP010000241.1 GCA_902783905.1 uncultured Ruminococcus sp. | reverse complement strand
TTCATCAGCGCCGAAGGCGCGTCTTCACTGCGAGCGCCGCCAGGCGCGAAGCCACTGTCCACTGCTCACTGCCCACCGTCAACTGCTCCCTGCAATCCGGCTTTCGCAATCGCCCCGGCGTCCACTCCGGCCGCCTCGAAGACGGTCTGCCCCTTTTCGGGCACCGGAAACTCGTCGTCGGATGCGAGGATGATTTTTACAAAGCTTCTGTCGGGAAGGAACCTGTCCAGACTGTCGGAAAGATTCATTCCGAATCCCCCCGCCCTTATCTCCTCCTCGGCAAATACCAGTTTTTCGACAGACAGGGGAAGATTATCAGCAAGGATCGACGCCGCGATCTCGTATGGCTTGATTATTTCGCAGAGCGCCACGCCCGTCCGGACGCCTTTCTTTTCAAGGATATCCGCCGCTTCCAGCGCCGCCGACGCGATCCTTCCGTGACAGACGATGACGACCGCCGTTCCCTCGTTGACACGGTAAAACCTTACGCCGCGCAGTCCCGCGCTGCCCTCCGGATAAAACGCGCCGACAACAGCCGGATCCTCGACACCCGCCGGATATCTGACGGCTGCCGGTCCGCCCGAGGCAAATGCGGCGGCGACGGATGCGTCAAGCGCCGCGTAGGTCGCGGGAGCGAAAACGGTCATTCCGGGGATGGAAGAGAGAAAAGAGACGTCGAAAATGCCGTGATGCGTGGCTCCGTCGGACGTGCTGAGCCCGGCTCTGTCCACTCCTATGACAACAGGCAGTTTCTGCAGCGCGACGTCGTGAAGCAGATTGTCGTACGCCCGCTGAAGAAAAGTCGAATAAACGGCGGCGGCGGGTTTCATTCCTCCCGCGGCAAGCCCGGCGGCAAAGGTGACGGCGTGCTCTTCGGCTATACCGACGTCGAAGAACCTGTCGGGAAATCTTTCGGCAAAAACGCCGAGTCCGGTTCCGGCGGTCATTGCCGCCGTTATCGCGCAGATCTTTTCGTCCTTTCCGGCAAGTTCGGTCAGTTTTCCGGCAAATCTTTCGGAAAAACCGTTGATCCGCGGCTTTCCTCCGGGAGATACCGAATGATAGGCGGAGGGCGTTTTTTCTGCAGGAACGTATCCTTTTCCCTTGACCGTCTTTATATGTATCACTACGTTCTCGCCGTATTTTTTCGCCTCCGACAGCACCGATTCGAGTTTTCTCTCGTCGTTTCCGTCCACCGGCCCTATATAAAACAGTCCGAGATCTTCAAAATAATTCGACCCGTAAAACAGATTTTTCAGCGTCCGCTTGACGCCGACGATAAACCGGAACAGCGGTTTCCCGATAAGCGGTATCCTGCCGAGGAAACGCTTTGTCGCCGCCTTCGTTCTGAAATAACTCGGCGTGCTTCTGATCTTCGCCAGTTTTTCGGCAAACCTTCCGGTGTTTTTCGAGATCGACATCTCGTTTTCGTTGAGAATGATGACGAGATTCAGGCCTTTTTTGTCCTCGCAGTTGTTGAGGGCCTCGTGGATCATCCCGCCGGTGAAGGCGCCGTCGCCGACGACAGCGACGGTAAACGCCCCGCTCCCGCGCAGGCGCTCCGCCTCGGCCAGACCGAGAGCGGCGGAGACCGAAGTCGAACTGTGACCGGCTCCGAAGCAGTCGTATTCGCTTTCCGACCTTCTGGTAAAGCCGGAAAGCCCGCCCGGCTGCCGCAGCGTTCCGAACTCTTCCCGCCTGCCGGTGAGAAGCTTGTGGACGTAGCTCTGATGTCCGACGTCCCAGACGATATTGTCCCGGGGACAGTCGAATACCCTGTGAAGGGCTATCGTCAGCTCGACCACGCCGAGGTTGCTCGAAAGGTGGCCGCCCGTCGTGGTTACGCTGTCGACGAGGAAGCTTCTTATCTCCGACGCCAGCTCCGTGATCTCGTCCGGCGTCAGTTTTTTAAGGTCGTCCGGAGACGAGATCGAATCAAGAAGTAAAAAATCAGACATTATCCTTTTTTCCCGGCAATACCCGTTTTGCGCCCGTCTTCCGCGCGGTATTGCCTTTTTTATTATTATATCATTTTAGCAGGAAGTTGTAAACCGTTATCACGTTCTTCCGTCCGCCTATTGCATTTTTCGAGAAAGTGTTATATAATTATTCGGCGTTATCCTGAAAAATACTCCGTATCTTCAGATATGATCCCGAAAGGAATTCTATTTTATGAAAAGACTGATCTGCTTCGATCTCGACGGCACCCTCTCTCAGCACCGCTCTCCGCTCGAACCCGCCAACCGGGAACTACTCGACAAACTGGGCCGGAAATACAAACTGCTCATGGTCGGCGCGGGAAACTGCCCGAGGATCTACAGACAGATGGGAGAATATCCCATCGACATCCTGGGCAATTACGGAATGCAGCAGAGCGAGGTCAGAGACGGGGAATTCCGGATAGTCCGGACGTCGAAGTCGTCTCCCGACAGAGATTATTTTCTCTCGGTGACGCAGATGATAAGAGAAAAGTACGGTTACCTCGAGTATAAAGGCGATCCGGTCGAGTTTCACGAGTCCGGCATGGTCACCTTCCCTCTCCTCGGCACCGCCGCCGACATAGCCGACAAACTCGCATTCGATCCCGACAGATCGAAGCGCCGCGCCATATACCCGGAGATCCTTTCCCTTTTCCCCGATTATTCCGTTTACATCGGCGGGACCTCGTCGTTCGATTTTTCCGAAAAGAAATACAACAAGTACGACGCGATTATGACCTACGCCGCCGAAAACGGATATAAAAAAGACGAGATCCTTTACGTCGGCGACGATTTCGACGACGGCGGCGGAGACAGCCACGTCAGGATCTTCGGACTTGATTATATTGAAATCGACGATTACAGAAAAACTCCTGAAAAGCTTTCGTTCCTTCTTCAAAAATAGAGAAAAAATGATCTGTAAAAAATGCGGCAAGCCCTTTGACGGGCCGGGGGACGTCTGCCCCCGGTGCGGAGCCGAAAACTCCGCGTCCGGAACCGCGGGAAAAGCGTCGGTGGAGGGAGACACCGTCATCCTCTGTCCCGACGGAAAGTACCGCTGGATCTACGAACTGAACCTTTACAAAAATCCGACGGTTTTCTTTCTTGTCTGGAAGATACTGATCTGCATCACTCTCGGGATATTCGCGGTCGTGATGATCGCCGACGCCGTCGAATGGCCGGAGGAATTTCTCGCGGAACGCCTTCCGGGCGATCTGCGCTTCCTTTTGTATTTCCTTACCGGAGTCACGCTAATAACGCTGGCGGGATATCTGATCTACGCGGCGGCATCGGGAGGGAAATACTGCGTCGTTTTCGAAATGGACGAAAAGGGCGTAAATCACGTCCAGCTTCCGCCTTCGGCGAAGAAAGCAGAGGCGATATCTTTTCTTTCGGTTCTCGCCGGGACGGCGGCGAAAAGCGCGACAACAGCCGGGATAGGACTGAACGCCGCGCGGACGGAACTGTATTCCGCTTTTTCATCGGTAAAAAGAGTCCGGGCTTATCCGCGCCGGTGCCTGATCAAGCTGGATTCGCCCTTCAACCACAATCAGATCTACGCCGGAAAAAACGATTTTGAATTCGTACTGAATCATATCAAATCCCGCGCTACCGGCGCAAAATGATATTCAGCCGAAACCGCGCGGCCCGGAGATCCCGGACCGCGCGGTTTCGCGTATGTCCGTCCCCGTCGGAGTTCGCCGGGGACTTTTTTGTTTTCACGAGAATCCTGAAAGAGTCGTCTGCTCACCCGTTTATTTCGTATCCGAAATAAGCGCGGGCGGCGGCGGAATAGTCGCATACGGCGCGGCAGAGTCCGTCGATATTCTCCTCGATTCCGTTGTTGATTATGAATTCGCAGTAGGTGGTAACGCTGTAGGAAAGAACTCTCGAATAGATCCGTTCGTCTCCGTCTCCCGAGACCAGCCGGAAATAGAAGGTGTCGGCGTACTGCTTTGCCGAGAAATCGCTGAAGCGGAACACCCCGCCCTCGGCGGTCAGCACGCGGGAACAGTTGGCTTCGCACAGAAGGGCGTCGTCCGACGCGCCGGGATCCGCCGCCTTCAGCGCCTCGTATTCCGAATGTGAAAAGACAAGCAGGCGGGCTTCTCTTCCGTCGGTCAGAGGCCTTAACGAGATCGAAAGTTTGTCGCCGAACGAGAGCGCGATCCCGGAATAATCGAGAACGTCAGAGGAAGGAACTTCCGGAGCGGTCAGCGCCCGAACGGCGAGAGAAAGATCGTTCGAAGGCGTCCGCTCACTTGCAGGCAGATATCTGTTTGCAAGCCTGTCGGAAGAATATGAAAAACTCTTCTGGGCTTCCGCGGCGTAATTGAGCATCGAGATGATCAGCGGATCGAAGGAGCTGTCCTTTGAATACCTTCCTCCCAGGTTCTCCGCCGGATTGAAGGCTATTCTCGATCCTTCCACGCGGTACTCGTGTCCGTCGACGGTTTTCTTCATCACGACCTTCGCGTAAAACCTGTCGTCAAGCATCTTCATCGGCAGAGCCGAGGTGTTGAAATAGAGTATGCCGCCGTCGGATCCTGACATCGGGAAGGAAACGTCCTTCCCTCCGAATCCTTCGCATTCAAGTTCGACGGTGATCCCGTCGACTCCCGACAGATTGGTTTCTGCTCTGAATATCAGTTCCGGGTTGTTGGCAACCGAAAAACTCACCGCGGTTACCGACGCCGTGACGTCGCATA
>CACZSP010000240.1 GCA_902783905.1 uncultured Ruminococcus sp. | reverse complement strand
GAAACTGCTTCATAAGCTCGTCTCTCTTGTCCTTGAGGAGCTTGTGCCCTCTGCGTGAGGTATCGAACCTCGCCTTGAGCTTTTTGAGCTCCATGCGGGTCGGATTGACGTTGATCTGTGCCATCAGTTTTCGCCCCGCCAGTATTTTTCGATGAACTGCGGTTTAATGCGCTTCATTTCGCTCTTCGGAAGGATTGCGAGAAGCTCCCAGCCGATGTCGAGCGTTTCCTCGATCGTCCTGTTTTCGTAGAAGCCCTGATTGATATACTTCGCCTCGAATTCGTCGGCAAAGGTGGCGTACAGCCTTTCGATCGGAGTCAGAGCCGCCTCGCCGAGAACGACCATCAGCTCCTTTGCTTCCTTTCCGCGGGCATAGCTCGAAAACAGCTGGTTCATCACTCCCGAGTGATCCTCGCGGGTCTTTCCGGCTCCGATGCCCTTATCCTTCAGTCTTGAAAGCGACGGAAGAACGTCCACCGGCGGCAGATACCCCTTGCGGTACATTTCTCGCGAAAGAATGATCTGACCCTCGGTGATATATCCGGTAAGGTCGGGTATCGGATGGGTCTTGTCGTCCTCCGGCATCGTAAGGATCGGTATCATCGTAATCGATCCGTCGGAGCCCGCCTTTCTTCCCGCTCTTTCGTACAGGGACGCAAGGTCGGTGTACATATATCCGGGATATCCGCGGCGGCCGGGGACCTCGCGCCTTGCGGCGGAGACCTCACGCAGCGCCTCGGCGTAGTTGGTGATGTCGGTGATTATGACCAGAACGTGCATGTTCAGGTCGAAAGCAAGGTATTCGGCCGCCGTCAGCGCCATGCGCGGCGTCGAGATCCTTTCGATGGCCGGGTCGGATGCAAGGTTTACGAAGAGCACCGTCCTGCCGATCGCGCCCGTCCTCTTGAAGTCGCTGATGAAGAAATCGGCCTCCTCGAAGGTGATTCCGACGGCAGCGAAGACGACAGCGAAGTTTGACTCGCTTCCCAGGACTTTCGCCTGACGGGCGATCTGGGCGGCAAGGTTCGCGTGCGGAAGTCCGGAACCCGAGAATATCGGCAGTTTCTGACCTCTGACCAGCGTGTTGAGTCCGTCGATCGTCGAAATACCCGTCTGAATGAACTCGGACGGATAGTATCTCGCGGCGGGATTGATCGGAGTGCCGTTGATATCGAGCCGTTTTTCGGGAATAAGCCGGGCGCCGTCGTCTATCGGCTCGCCCATTCCGTTGAAAACGCGGCCGAGCATGTCGGGCGACACGGCAAGCTCGACGCCGTGGCCGGTGAATCTGACCTTGCTTTCGGAAAGGTTTATGCCCGCTGCCGATTCGAAAAGCTGAACAAGAACGTCGTTTCCGTTCACCTCGAGAACGCGGCATCTTCTGACGCTTCCGTCGGGCATGACGATCTCGCCGAGTTCGTCGTATTTGACTCCCTCGACACGGCGCACCAGCATGAGAGGGCCGGCGACTTCTTCTATCGTTTTGTATTCGCGGATCATCTTCCGGTCTCCTCTCAGTCGGGTATTACGTCCTCGAGCTCACGGTCGAGCTCGGAGGCAATCTTTGCGAATTCCTCTTTGTAATTCTCATACGGAATCGCCTTGGCGCGTCCTATCTGCTCCCTGACGGGCATTTCGGAAAGAGCGGTGATATCGGCTCCCTTCGCCAGCGCTTCCCTTCCTTTGTCCTCGAATGAGAAAATAAGGGCCAGCAGATCGTGCTGCTTGTCGAGGGGAGTGTAGGAGTCGTTGTCTCCGAGGGCGTCCTGCTGCAGGTAGTCCTCGCGCAGCGAACGGGATATCTCGAGAGTGAGACGGTCGGACGGCGACAGCGCGTCCATACCGACCAGCTGTACGATCTCGTTCAGACTCGCCTCCTGCTGAAGCGTCTTCAGACAGCGCTGAGTCTGCTCCATCCAGTCTCTCGCGACGTTTTCCGAGAACCACGGAGCGAGGCGGTCGCGGTAAAGCGAATATGAATTGAGCCAGTTTATTGCCGGGAAATGACGTCTGTACGCAAGGGCGGAATCAAGTCCCCAGAAGACCTTGACGATACGGAGAGTCGCCTGGGAGACCGGCTCGGAAATATCGCCTCCCGGAGGGGATACGGCTCCGATGGCCGACAGAGCGCCCTCCCTGCCGTCCGAACCGAGGCAGACCACTTTACCGGCGCGCTCGTAGAACTGGGCGAGACGGGAGGTCAGGTAGGCGGGGTATCCTTCCTCGCCGGGCATCTCTTCGAGACGTCCGGACATTTCGCGGAGCGCCTCCGCCCATCTTGAGGTCGAATCGGCGATGACGGCTACCGAATAACCCATGTCGCGGTAGTATTCGGCGATGGTTATACCGGTGTAGATCGACGCTTCGCGCGCCGCCACCGGCATATCCGAGGTGTTTGCGATGAGAACGGTGCGCTCCATCAGCGACTTTCCGGTGCGCGGGTCGATCAGTTCGGGAAACTCGCGGAGAACGTCGGTCATCTCGTTTCCGCGCTCGCCGCATCCGATATAAACGACCAGGTCGACGTCCGACCACTTTGCGAGCTGATGCTGAACGACCGTCTTGCCCGATCCGAAAGGACCCGGGACGCACGCCGTTCCTCCTCTTGCTATCGGGAAAAGCGAGTCGATGTTGCGCTGCCCGGTGATCATAGGTTCGACCGGAGGGAGTTTCTCCTTATACGGACGCGCCACACGGACCGGCCATTTCTGCATAAGCGTCAGCCGGTCTGTAGTTCCGTCGTCAAGTCCGATCTCGCATACCGATTCGGTGACCGTGAAATTGCCTTCTCTTATTGCGGTGACGACTCCTCCGCGGTGGCGCGGCGGAAGCATGATCTTATGAAGCATTACCTCCGTCTCGCGAACGGTTCCGATGACGTCTCCGGCTGACACCCGGTCGCCGACGGCTACCGCCGGCTCGAAATGCCAGACCTTTTCGCGGTCGAGCGCGGGAGCCATGATGCCCCTTGTCAGGTTCGATCCGGTCATCTCGCACAGCTTTTCCAGCGGGCGCTGTATACCGTCGTAGATATTTCTGATAAGACCGGGGCCAAGCTCGACGGTAAGCGGTTCGTCGGTCGAGACCACCTCGTCTCCGCGCCCGATGCCGGCGGTCTCTTCGTAGACCTGGACCGACGCGCGGTCGCCGTGCATTTCGATGATCTCACCGATCAGCCGGCTTTTTCCGACGTGAACGACGTCGAACATATTTGCCGTCCGCATCCCCTCGGCAATGACGAGAGGCCCGGACACTTTATATACGCTGCCTGTTGTACTCATTTTTGATTGATCCTTTGATTTGCTTCTTTCGAATCAGATAATATCGGCGCCGACCGCCTTCTTCACCGATTCGATAACGGCGTTCATTCCGTAACCGGTGTCGGAGGATGACGTGGGAATGGGAAGTATCGCGGGAATTAATCTTTCGGAATATCTGTCGATCTCGCTTTTCAGCTCGGCGGCAAAATCCTCCCCGATAAAGATAACGGCGTATTCCCCGGATTTTACCAGCTCGGAGAGCTTTTTTGCCGCCTCCATCCGGTCGGCGACCGGTTCGGCAGTAAACCCGAGCGCAAGAAATCCGAGAACGTCTGCCCTCTTCCCCAGTACCGCTGTTTTATACAAGGATTATCAGCTCCTCTCTCAGCGCCTCGGCGCTCTTGCCCGACTCGAGACCCGCGCAGATTAAACGCAGATTCTTGACTCCGTACTCCGTCCTCGTGAGAAAACGGATGAGCGGGTAGATTCCCAGCTGGCTCGTTCGGCCGCATTCCTCCGCGCGGGAGAGAAATACCCTGTCGCATGCCGCGGACGCGGCTCCCGGGTCGCTTCCCTGCGATGAGGAATACGATAATGCAGCCAGTTCTCCCGGCGTAAGAATATCGGCGTAAAGTCCGAAAACTTCTTCCGGTCCGGCGCAGGACGCGAGCTTTTTCAAGCTGACCTTTCCGCCGGCGACAAATGAATCCTTAAGGAACCGCTCGACCGCCGGTTTGTTTGATATCCTGAAAATACGCAGACGCGTGACGAGATTCGTCAGATCGGATTTTAACGACAGAAGCCGCGAAACCGGGCGGCATCCGAAACCGTCGGCAAGCTTTTTCATATACGAAAAGCAGGCCGAATCGAGTATGACGTCCGCCTGGCGCGGCCTTGAGCTTCCGGTGGTTTCTTTGTCGGCCGCCGTCGCCGCTTCCCTCATACCGTCGGGCAGTTCGGACCAGTCCCTGCTCTTCGCCATTCCGGCGATCTTATCGGGAGGCACCGTCCCGCAGTCGATGAAATACGGAGACGGATCGATTCCGAGAAGGCGGCATTTGACCGCCGTCTTGATATTGTGAAAATCATATCTTGCCTGAAGAATGAGGCGCGGCTCGGGATCCGGAATGAATCCCGCCAGCAGCTCGTATTTTTCGGAAAGATACGACGTCAGCGTCAGCTCTGCATCGAACGCACCGCCCGCGTAACGCGGAGTAATCCCGCCCTCACGAAGTCTCGACTGAAATTCGTCGGGATAAGACGCCCCGCACAAAGCGACGAGGAAATCGTCCTTTATAAGAGTCCCCTCAAGAGCGGCAAGCTTCGCCGCCGAATACATATAGAGATCCTCTCTGTATTTTTTCCGAAGCGGCATCTTTACTTCACCGTTCTGGCGCTCTCGAAGAGCATATCGCAGATATTTCCTTCAAGCTCGGGACGGAATCTCGCGACTACCGTCGGGACTGAGCAGTCGACGTCGATCTCGCCGAGATCGAGCATTACGCCTCCGGGAATGCCGGCGGGTTTGTCCGATAATCCGAAAGATATGTCCGGAAAACGTTTTCCGAGATCGGAAAGTAGTTTTCCCGACACGGCGGAAATATCTCTTTCGTTCAGCGAGATCACGCACCCGGTGATATCCGGAACGTTCGAGACCGCGCCGCATACCAGAGATTCGAGAAAACCGACGTATTCCTCCCCGGGCAGATTGCAAAGCGCCTCTTCGGCAGCCGCGAAGGTCCTGTCGAGGGACGCGCCCTTGGCTGAAAGGATGATATTCCTTTTTTTCATTTCGGCGGCGGAAGCCGCGCGTGAGAAGATGCCGTCTCCTTCGGAGACCGTCTCCTGCTTTACCGATTCGCGCATGGCGCGGATCTTTTCGTCGGCAGCCGCGTTCACGGCAGCCGCCTTTTCCTCGGCGGACCGCAAAAGCTTTCCGGCATCCTCTTCGGCTTCCGAAATTATTCTGTTAAGTACTTTTTCGAGTCCAACCATTATTATCAGAAAGGATTGTTAACGACGAGCAGGAACGAGATAAGAAGAGCGAGAAGAGCGTAAAGCTCGACCATGGCGGCCGAAATGACGGTTTTACCCGACGCCTCCGGACGCTTTGCGATGGTGGCGATACCGGCGGCGGCGACTCTTCCCTGTCTGAGGGCAGAATACAGTCCGCAGACCATGATCGGCAGGCAGGCGCCGATGAAATACAGACCCTGCTGGTAGTTGTCGGAAGAAACGTTCGGCAGCTGAAGGAATACCATAAAGGCTATGATAAGCCCGTAGATGCCCTGGGTCGCGGGAAGAGCCTGAAGAAGGAAGCCCTTGCCGAATTTTGCGGGATCCTCCGACATGAGTCCGTCCAGCGCCTCGCCGACCGCGCCGACCGCGCGCGCCGATCCGATTCCCGGGATGATGGCGGCGAAAGCCGCGGCGGTAACCGTGAGAACTTTTCCGTCAGACAGGAATTTCCAGAGGAATTCCCAGATGTTCAATGCTTGTTCCATTTGATTTCTCCTGGATTATGTAGTATTTTTTATTCTTCAATGATAAAGCGTCCGGACGGCTCGAACGGCAGATACGGCCTGCCTCCGTCCTCGTAGAACTTTCCGAAAAACTCGACGTACTGGAGCCGGCTCGTGTGAACGAAAGCCGACAGCGCGCTGAGGGCGAGATTGAGAACGTGACCGATTATCAGTATCAGCGGCATCCCTATGATCCTGAAAACCGTTGCCGAGCTCATTGTCGCAAGTATGTTGAAAACCGAAGCAAGCACCGCTCCCGAAAGAGCGATGGCGAGAATTCTGGAATACGAGATAATGTCCGATCCGAAGTTGACAAGCCCGTAAAGCCCGAGAAATCCCTTCGGAAGCCTCATAAGGATATTCTTTTCCTTGCGCCCGGCGGTGAGTACGACGAGTCCCGCTCCGACTGCGGTGACTATCATTCCGATTTTCTGATCGACGGTCACGAGAATAATGATTCCGGCGTAGATTATCCAGTAAAAGGCGTAGTCGCAAATCGCGTCGAATTTGCTTTTTTTCCAGACGATTGCGAACTTGACCGCCTGAGCGGTAACGAGGTGAAGGAATCCCGCCGCAAGGCCGATGACCATGAAGGTCATGGGATCGGATACAGGATCGACGATAAGCGCCAGCGTCGACGGGATTTCGGCGCCGGGGTTGAAAGCCTTCATCAGAGCGATCGGAAGATCTCCGAAATATCCCCCGAAGAGGACGCCGGTGACGATG
>CACZSP010000239.1 GCA_902783905.1 uncultured Ruminococcus sp. | reverse complement strand
GTGCAAAAACGTCGCGGTCTCGCGACGAGAAATTTCTCGACGGGTTGTTTAAAAATTCTCGAAGCAAGTTTTTAAACAATCCCTTATTTTGTCAGACTCGACTGACGGTATACATCATTGGCGCAGGCGATTTTTCTTTTGATCCGGAATCGGTTCCGAAATATCCCTTTATTACGGTCCCGTTCTCGTATTCTGCTGTTTCCGTGCCGTCTCCGTCGATGCGGTAGTCGCGCATGAAAACAGTCTGGAGACTGTCGAGCCCGGTCGAACGGTATTCGTCAAGTCCGCGCTTTATCATGGATACCGAGCGCGAAAGATCCTCGTCGGAATCTGCGGTCAGATCGTCTTCTCCCATCCAGTTTGCGGCGCCGGTGCGGAACTTGGAGTACAAATAGAAGGTGGGACGTCCTCCGCGGAGGATGAAAGTCAGTCTGTCACGCGGACTTTTGATCGTGTAGTTGACCGTCGGGCTCGTCGGGTTGTAAAGGATTATGCCGTGATATACCAGTTCGAAAAACGGGATGATCTTATCGGCGACCGGTATTATCTTCTTTCCGAATCCGTCTCCGAAGGATACGTACAGTCCGTAATCGATATGACCGACGGCAAAATCCATCGTTCCTTCGGAGGAAAAACCGCCGTAAGCCTCTCTTTCGGCGTCCATTATTTGGCAGACCGTTCTTATGCCTTCACCCGTCGTGCATTCGTGACCGGGAGCGTGGCAGTCGTCGGGTTCGACGATTGAAATGACGTCGGTAAAGTGCAGTCCGTTCAGCCCCAGTTCCTTCAGGAGAGGAATATTCCTCCGCATATTCTTTTCCTGTTTTTTCGGACAGACGTGATATGCGTATCCTCCGCCGTAGTGGCCGATCTGAATGTATTTGCCAGAACGGTTGACGGCGATATCGTCGGGTGTGTAGACGTCCGCTATCTCGTACTCGTCGATGAGATTGTCGTGAAGAGAGACCCTGAAGCCTTTAGATTTAACGTATTCTATCGTTTGTTTCAGTCCTTCGTTTCCACCGAGCAGAGGTTCGGCGGGGAAGAGCTGCGGGAATCTTCCGTCGTGTCCCGATTTGTTCCAGCCGACCAGCTGCAGCTCGGCGCCTTCGACTCCCTGACGCCGCAGTTCGTCTGCGATATCCCGTACGCGTGCAAAATCGCACGCGACGCGCATCGGCGGCTCGTTTTCTATCGTCTGATGGATCACCGGCGACGGGCTTTCCTTCCAGCCCATACGTATGCGTATCAGCGGATATTTCCGGGCGTATTCGACTGCCGGTCTTTTGCATTTTTCAGACAGCGGCGTGATCTCTCCCCGCGCAAGCCGGGTCTCTCTTTCGGCTCTCGCCATATCCGCGTAACCCGAATCTGGCGGAAGCTCTATTATTTCGAATCTCAGATCGTCGTAGGGCGCGTCGTGATCCGAAAAATCGTACTCCGCTTCAAGAGTGTACATGCCGTTACGGACGGTGACCCTCAGCGCGTATTTGTAATTTCTGTCGATCCTGACAAGCGCGCAAAGCCCGTCTTTTTTTATTCCGAAAAGAGACATGACCGGTTTTGAAACGGCGTAGGTAACGTCCTCGCGCAGACGGAAACAAACGCAGAAATCACCCGTCATTCCGATGTTCCGCGGAAGAAGATAAAAACCGTCGTCTCCCGTCCGGGCCTTCGTCAATTCTCCGAATATCCGCACCTTCCCGCTGGCCGGAAGCTCTTCTTTTTTTATCGTGATAAAAGTTCTGTTGCCCTCGCGTTTCGTTTCGGACTTCAGAACGCTGCAATCTTCGGTGACTGCAAGTCTGTCAAAAAGCATTATTCCCTCCCGATCCGACTGATCGGAGAAGAGTATATCACATTTTTTCGAAAAATGCAAGCGACCCGGTGCGTAACGGTATTGAAATATCGACCGGTGTATGATATAATTATATTCAATGAATAATAACCGGAGGGAACAAATGCTTAATATCGAAAAGAAACAAAAAGGAGAAAAAGCCGAGATCCTGCTTGACGGGCGTCTTGACACCGTTACCGCTCCCGAACTTGAAGAGGAACTGAAAAAGATTTATCCGGAAACAAGTGAACTGGTAATTGATTTTGAGAAACTCGAATATATCTCGTCCGCCGGACTTCGCGTGCTTCTTTCCGCGCAGAAGGTCATGAATACACGCGGGACGCTGATAATCCGCAAAGTGAACGAGACGGTAAAAGAGATATTCGACGTGACCGGATTTTCCGAAATACTGACGGTTGAATAACCGCCGGGAACGGAAGGAGCCCTTAAATGAAATCACCCGTTATAGGTCTTACCAACAAAGGAGACGGAATAACCGAGGCAATGTCGATGACCGAGCGTATCGGTATCGAATCCGGTCTCGATAAAAAATCAGTACTGCATCTCAGACTGCTTGCCGAGGAGCTTTCAGGAATGCTTCGCGGCATAGCCGGAGAGGTTGCCGCCGATTACTGGCTCGAGAGCGATGGGACGGATTTCGAACTCAATTTGAAGTCCGAAGTCAGGATTACATCCGAGATGCGTTCTCAGTTTATAGACGCGTCAACCGAGCGCAAAAACGACGCCGCCCGCGGTTTTATGGGGAAAATACGTGTAATGATCGCTTCTTTCCTTATCACGACGAAGGAAGTTATGCCCTACGCGCTGATGAACTCCGCCGCAGGTATACCGACCGGAGGCCCCGCCGGAGACGGAGGGATGCTCTGGTCGATGACCGGATACCGCGATGAAATCAGGCTTCGTATGGAAGACGGCTCATCCGCCGCCGAGGCGTGGGATGAGCTTGAAAAATCAATCGTTGCAAATATCGCGGACGACGTAAAGGTCGGAATTGTCGGAAACAACGTCGAAATAACCGTTTTCAAGTCGTTCTGAAGCATTTCAAAAATTCATATTGTTAAGGCAATACCGCACAATTCGACGGCGAAATCCGTCCCGGATTTCTCGTCACATCCTAGCCGGCTGATTGTCCGTCTGTTTCCGCGTCGAAATCAGGGATTGTTTAAAAACTTGCTTTGCGAGTTTGTCAACAACCCGTCGAGTAATTTCTCGTC
>CACZSP010000238.1 GCA_902783905.1 uncultured Ruminococcus sp. | reverse complement strand
TCGAGCAGCCGCAGGCGTCCGCCGTCGGATTCGACGATGCATACCGAGCAGTTCGGCGGCATCTGACCCTGCCAGAAATCGGAAGGATCGGGAAAGAGGGAGTTCAGCATGCACCTAAGGCAAAATCCGTGAGACGAAACGAGAACCGAGCGGCAGTCGAGCACCGATATCTGACGCAGAAAATCCTGCGCCCGCTGTATTGTCGTGTGCGGGTTGTCGCCGCCGGGAAAGGACTCGATCAGAAAGGCGTTTCTGAAATAGCGCTCGAGAAATTCTACCGGTACCGGGGAGGAAGGATCGATACGCGGGTCGGTCGTGTCCTCCCATTTTCCCGAGCAGCCCTCGCGCAGGCGGTAGTCTTCGATCGGCACGAGATTTTCGCAGCCGCATTCGTCGAGAACGCGCCGGCAGGTCTCGGTGGCGCGGCAGAGCGGGGAGGTGAAGGCGATATCGAAGGTGATACCGGCCTTTTTCATTCCTTTTCCGGTTGCCGTGGCAAGTTCTCTTCCGAAATCGGTCAGGGGCGAATCGAGCCAGCCCTGAAGGTGCCGGGTGCGGTTAGCCACCGTTTCTCCGTGGCGCATAAGATAGATGAGCATTTTGTTCTCCGTCAGAACTGGAAGTAAATGAAGGAGCTGGCTCCGTCGCCGGCGAGCAGCAGGATCCAGGCGAAGGCGATCGCCCAGACCAGATACGCGTATCTGAAGTCGGGTTTCGCTCTGCGTTCGTCGGACGCAAGACGGGTTTTGTCAAGCATCGAAAGAATGACGACGCTTATGATACAGGTCAGTATAGCGACAAGATCGAGCCCCATCGACGTCAGCGAGTCGATGAAGAAGGAAGGGGAGAAGCTCCAGTCGGTGAAAAGCTTGGTCAGGAGCACCTTGAGATCGGCAAACGAGTTGGCGCGGAAGAATATCCAGGCAAACGCCGCCAGCATGAAGGTGTTGAAGGTCCGTATCGCGCCGACGAGCTTCCCGTCCGGGGATATGCCGATCTTTTCCCACATTTTGTTGCGGGGCCTGAAGGTGAATTTGCCGATGACCTGATAGAGTCCGTGAAGGACGCCCCAGACGACGAAGGTCCAGGCGGCGCCGTGCCACAGACCGCTGACCAGGAAGACGATCATTATGTTGAGGCAGTTGCGGAATCTGGATACGCGGTTGCCTCCGAGAGGGATGTAAATGTAATCCTTGAACCAGCTGGAGAGGGATATGTGCCATCTGCCCCAGAACTCTTTTATCGACTTCGCCGTGTACGGGCGGTTGAAGTTCTGCATCAGTTTTATTCCCATGATCTCGGCGCATCCGATGGCGATATCGGTGTATCCCGAGAAATCGCAGTAGATCTGTACGGCGAAGAGCACCGTCGCCACGAGGACGGTAAAACCGTTGGCGTTCTGCACGTCGCTGTAGACCGACACCACGTATGTCGCGAACAGGTCGGCGACGACCACCTTCTTGAAATAGCCGAGGATCATCTTGCGCAGGCCTTCCGCGGCGTTTCCTGCGTCGAGTTTGTGTTCGGTTTTCAGCTGAGGCAGAAGGTTTTCCGGCCGCTCGATAGGTCCGGCGACCAGCTGGGGGAAGAAGGAAACGTAAAGGGCGTAATATCCGAAATGGGTCTCGACGGGCGTCGTGCCGCGGTAGACGTCGATGACGTAGGAGAGCGTCTGGAAGGTGTAGAAGGAGATACCGACGGGAAGGATCAGATCAAGCGTGAAGTCCTTCGCGTTCCCGCCGAAGGCGTTGATGACGCCGGTGACCGACGTCGACAGGAAGTTGAAATACTTGTAGAAGAAGAGTATGCCGAGACAGACGGTCAGCGTCAGCACGAGGAAGAATTTTTTAGTCGATTTCTTCTGCGCCCGTGAAATGACGATGCCGCTGACGAAGGAGACGACGGTTGTGAAGACGATAAGATAGATCAGCTGCCATTTCCAGGTGAGATAGAAATAATAGCTGGCGGCAAGCAGCATCACCCAGTTGTATTTCTTCGGGACCACGAAGAAATACAGAAGGAGGACTATCGGGAAGAAAATCAGAAATTCAAGGGAGTTGAATACCATTTTTCCGTTTCTCCCTTCAGATAAGGACCGCCGCGAGGACGGAGACGAGCAGCATCAGCAGCGACAGCTCCTGGGGGGCTCCGAAAATCACCGACAGCACGAAAAGAGCGGTGTTTGCCGCAAGATTGACCAGGCCGGCGATTTTTTTCACCTTCCTGTTTTTTACGAACGTTTCGACTGCATAAAGCGCGATTATCACCGCCAGCAGCGGGATAAAGACGTACCAATGCTCTGAAAAGACCTTGAATTTGTCAAGCATCTTCCTGTCCTCGCAATAGTTTGATGATCAGTTGATTCCGAGAATTCTTTCGGGCGTGATGCCGGCTTCCGCGGCTATCGCCTCGGCTTTTTCGTAGGCGTTGCGGTCCCGCATCTGCGCGGGGGAGTGGGCGTCGACGCCGATGACCACCCGGTTTCCCTCCTCGGCGGCTATACGCCAGAAGCGCATATCCGGATAGCTGCGCCGGGTGGCGATCCCGAGGATGTTTATCTCGACCGGAAGATCGCACGCCTTTGCCGTTCTGCAAAGTCTTCTGTACCAGAAATCGTAGTCTTTGCCGTCTCCGGTGAAATTCAACAGATCGGGGTGCGCCAGATAGAGGAATTTTTCCCGCTCCATCGCCTCCGAAACCGTGTTGACGTAGGCCTCCAGCCGCCGGACGTCAGACGTCGGGGAGCCCGGCCAGAACGCGCCGCTCTCGATCTCGTTGAACATGCTGTGCTGCCCGAGTATCAGGTATTCGCAGGGATAGTCGGCAAGAAAGGCCAGCGTCTCTTTAAAGAATTTCGGATAGTATTCGATCTCGAGGCCGGCGTGTATCTCGATCTTTCCGCGGTATTCCTCACGCAGCGAGAGCACGGTGCGGAAATAATCGGCGGTCTGCCGCATGTACATCCGGTGTCCCGAGCAGTATCCGCCGGGGAAGACGTAGGGTGAGTGATCCGAAAAACCGAGAATATCGAAGCCGACTTCGATCGCCGCTTCGACGTATTCTCTTTCGGTTCCGGTAGCGTGATGGCAGCGCCAGGTGTGGGAATGATAATTTGCGTGCATTTTTTGTCAGGCTTTCTGCATTTTTTTTCGTATAACGGGCAGAAGTCCGTAAAGGGTGACGAAAACGATGACCACCGCCGATCCGATCAGCGCGAGGGTGCCCATACGTTCGCCGTAAAAAATCGCCACGGGTATCGGATTGAATATCGGTTCAAGCGTCAGAAGGAGCGATGCTTCGATCCCGTCGGTCTTTTTGATGCCGAGGGCGAAAAGAAGGTTGCCGGCGCCGTACTGGAACACTCCGAGAACGGCGAGCCAGACGAGATTGTGCGTATTGACGGCTCCCGGATCCACCGAAAAGGCGAAGGGAAGCGACATGACGAGCGCCGCCGCGCAGCTGATTATCATCGAGTCGATCGGCTCGGAACCGTCGTCGTTGAGGATTATTATCTGCGCCGCGAAGGTGAAACCGGACAAAAGTCCCAGCACGTTTCCCGTTATCCGGGAGGGATCCAGGGAATCGGCGAATGAAAGGATGATCCCGCCGAAAACGCAAAGGGTAATCAGCGCCTCGGCAAGCCGCACCTTTTTGTGCCTGAATATCACGGCGAAAAGAAAGACGAGGATCGGCGCGATATACTGAAGGACTATGGCGGTCCCCGCCGTCGTCATCTTGATCGACTGGACGTAAAGAATGCCGGTGGCTGCCGCCGCCGCTCCTCCCGCGATATTGCGCCACGACAGTTTAATGCGGAGCGTGCGGTCGCGGACAAGCTTTGCGACGATCAGCATAATAAGAGAGATCGCGCTCCGCACCGCGACGATCGACGTCGTCGGCCAGCCGTCTATCTCCTTGACGCATATTCCCGCGAGTCCCCACATAAGCGCCGACGCGAGTATGGCGATCCGCCCGCCCGCGGCGCGTTTGTTTTCAGTTTCCATTGCCTGCCGTTCTCCGCCGCGCCGTCTTTTTTGCCGGTGACGCGCAATAACTCATCATAATATATTATTATATCATAGTTTAAGGGCTTTTGTCCATAGTTTTGACGGCACTTTCGCGCCTGCCGGCTTTTTTAGTTTTAAAAGCGTCTGCGAGAAATAAAAAGATCACAATTATTGGTTCTTCATAATATCGTATGTTTGGCTTATGCAGGAAAGGGTATCGAAGCCCACCTTACGGGTAACAATCATTGTCTAAAAACAGGTTCTTCATAATACCGTGTGTTTGGCTGATTCAGGCAAGGATATTGAAGCCCGCCAGTAGGGGAGGACCTTTACGGTCCTCCCGCG
>CACZSP010000237.1 GCA_902783905.1 uncultured Ruminococcus sp. | reverse complement strand
TGATGGGCGGGGGTGATCCTGATAGTGCGCATTATATTGCTATTGTGGGATACGATAGCATATCAGGCACCATATTTATATCAAACTGTCATTATTGTGACGGGCAATGGGATTTATATGTTTTCGGAAATTATGCAATTTCCGTGCAAAACGTTTATAATTCCGTTCAACAGTTGTTTTATGCTTCATATAATTGAGGTGAAAAGCCATGTGTAAAAAAACTGTTATTATCTTAATATGTATTATTATTTTTGCTTTTGCCCAGTTATCAGTCCGCGGCGAAGATCTTTCGGAAAACAAAATTACGTATAACGAAGCATGGAATCTCGTAAAAAACGCATACGAACTGTATATGAATCTTTGCGGTAAAGGCGCGCGCTCATTCCCTTCTAATCTGAACGAAAACCTGATTTGCGCAGGAGACAAAAGCGTTCTGAAAACTGTAGACGACGCAAGAGAATATGCAAGAACGATATACGTTAATGAAATCGCCGATTTTGCGCTTCTTTATTCACGTTATCGGGACGTTCAGTATTTGAAACGGGATGAAAACGGGATCGTGATCCCGTTGAGCGGAGACTTCCCGGCGGTCAAAATTACTGAGTTATATTGCGGGTTTGCAATGGGACAGTGCTTTTTCAGTATCAATAAATCGATATATGACAGTTACTATGGCGGCTTCGGCAGCGATTTCCCAGAAGCGGAAGAGGTGGATTTTTCCGAATTATATAACGGAGAAGGGGAAGCCGGTTTCAGTCTAATCGTTCTCGAAGCTTCACAGGGCGAGTTATCTGAATTAAGTACTCGTATCCCGGGGAGAGTTAAAGTCGAATACGTTCACACATCAAACGGATGGAGAATAAGGGACTGCGGCTTTTTTGCCGGACTTTTGGATGGACGTCACGGTATCAATATCAAAGAAGAATCGGGATTTGAACCGGTGTTCAACATGGATTCGCTTTCCGTCGGAGTCTGGTGTACTCCGGGGTATGAAAACGGAGAGCCGCTTGACGTATCGAAATCAAAAATACCGATGCGTGAAACGGAAGAGTTTAAAACAATGAAATACCGGGTTATAAAAAAAGCCTACCATATTTCGACACCGGGACATGCGGCAAAAGATGAGGTTGTATGGGTAGCTGTCGATTGGTACGAGGTTTTTGACGAATCGACCGGTAAATGGGAAAACCCGTTGATCGACGCGGTATTCAGATATCAGTATAAAGACCAGAGTCCGGAAGAGTTTAAGGCTAACGGTCCGATCGTAACGGCAGTCCTTGTCGGAGGCGAATTGTATAACCTGTTAAACGGAGCCGAAACATTTACACCGTACACCGGTCCCGTAATAATGCTTCAGCCGGTCGACGCGGGTCCTGCACCGTATACCGGAGACGGGATCCTGAAGACGCTCTGCGCGTATTCCGCCGTCGCGCTTCTCTGCCTTTCGGCGTGCGTGATCTCCAAGCGAAAGCGACTGAAGACCCCGCTATGATCCGATTGGTTCGGACGTTCCCGGGTATCTGCTCCCCTCCCGCGGCGCCGAACGGAGCCGCGGGAGGGGCCAGTAGACGGGCATTGTCAAACCGTTTGTACGGTTAAGGAAGCCCTGAATAGTTTGCACCAGAAAAAAAGGAGCCGGTTAATCCCCCGATTTCATTCGAGGTTTTTAATCGGCTCCTATATTTTTGCTGTTTTATTTCAACTTTGCCAGCGACGCCTCAAGAGCTTTGCGCTTTTCTTCAAAGGACGCGAGCTTCGCGCGTTCGCCTTCGACCACGGCGGCGGGGGCTTTCGAAACGAAACCCGGGTTGGATAGCTTGCCTTCGATCCTCGCAACGTCGGCGCAGACGCGTTCGAGTTCCTTCGAGAGACGTTCCTTTTCCTTTTCCGTGTCGACAAGCTCGGACGTGGGCAGATAGACGGTGGCGGATCCGGTTACGATGCGGACTGAGGATTCCGGGTCTATCTTTCCTTCAAAACTTTCCGCCGATTCGACTCCGGAAGCCGACGCCAGACGCTCGAAGAAGGGATAAACGTCGCTTCCGAAGGCGCGCAGATCGGACGTTTCGATGAAGACTCTCGTCTTTCTCGAAGGAGCGATGTTCATTTCAGTGCGGCGTCCGCGTATCGCTCTGATCACGGCGATGACCTTTTCGGTCGCTTCGGATTCGGCGGGGAAGGAGAGAGCCGGATCGGCTGTCGGGAAGTCGGAGATCATTATGCTTTCGGGTTCTCCGTCCGCGTGCGGAAGAGACTGATAGATCTCCTCGGTTATGAAGGGCATAAAAGGATGAAGCAGATGAAGTATTCCGTCGAGAACGAAGGCGAGCACCTTCTGCGCGGTGACGCAGCCGCGCGACTCTTTGTCGGAAAGACGCGGCTTCGTCAGTTCGATGTACCAGTCGCAGAAGACGTCCCAGGTGAAGTCGTAGATCTGCGAAAGCGCGACTCCCACCTCGTATTTGTCAAGGTTGGAGGTGACGGACGCAACGAGCGCGTTGTATCTGTCAAGTACCCACTTGTCCTCGCGGGAAAGCTCGGAAAGTGCGGGGAGCTCGGTTTTGTCTATCGTGAGATTCATCCTCACGAAGCGGGAGGCGTTCCAGAGCTTGTTTGCGAAATTGCGCGCCGCCTCGATCTTTTCGTCCGAGAAGCGCATATCGTTTCCGGGGCTGTTGCCGGTCGCCAGGGCGAAGCGAAGAGCGTCGGCGCCGTATCTGTCGATGATCTCCAGAGGGTCGATGCCGTTGCCGAGCGATTTCGACATCTTGCGCCCCTGGGCGTCGCGGACCAGGCCGTGGATGAAAACGTGCGTAAAGGGCTTTTCGTCCATGAATTTAAGCCCCATAAAGATCATCTTCGACACCCAGAAGGTGATGATGTCGTAACCGGTGACGAGGACGGAGGTCGGATAGTATCTCTTCAGGTCGTCGGTGTCGTCCGGCCAGCCGAGAGTGGTGAAGGGCCAGAGCGCGGAGGAGAACCAGGTGTCGAGCACGTCTTCGTCCTGCGTAATTCTTTTCGACCCGCATTTCGGGCAGACGGCGACGTCGTTTTCCGAAACGGTGATCTCGCCGCAGTCTTCGCAGTAGAAGGCGGGGATCCGGTGACCCCACCAGAGCTGACGGGAGATGCACCAGTCCTTGATGTTCTCCATCCAGT
>CACZSP010000236.1 GCA_902783905.1 uncultured Ruminococcus sp. | reverse complement strand
TGACGGCGGTCGAGCCGATATCAAGACCGATGACGAAAGACACTATTACCAGGCCGCCGTCTGCCTGACCGGATGCGAAGAATAGGGAATGTTGTTGGGTGTGTCTTCGGACGGGAAGGGGTACTGCCTGTCGTCCTGCCAGCGCTCTCTTTCCGCCTCGTTCCTGAAATCGGGAATATCGTACGGGATATTTCCGTTTATGACCGAGCGCCAGCCGAGTATTCCGACCGCCGACATCTCGCAGGCCGTGTAAACGTCCGGGAAGGGCGCCCGCTCGCCGCGCACGGCCTCAAGGAAATATCTGACCACCCAGTAGTCCCCCCCGCCGTGTCCGGCGGCGTCGGCGAATTCACCGTCGCTCTGCCACTGCGCCTCGTAGACCGTCTCTCCCTCGGCGCCTTCCGGCTTTGACCAGCTGTTGTAGCAGAGACGGATCATCTTCTGATTTCCCCTGACCGTTTCGACTCCGCCCTTCGTCCCGCTTATGCGGTACCAGTTGCCGTGCGGGGCGCAGCTGGTCGAGCCGTTGACGCGGAATACCGAGCCGCGGTCGGTGTTTATCAGCATAACGCCGGCGGCGTCGCATTTGAACTTTTTGAACTCTTTTATTCTCTCGTCGGAATCGAGGGCGGTCATGGCGACGACCCGCTTCGGATGCTCGCCGGTGGCGTAGATCAGCGGAGCAAGAGCGTGAGAGCAGTAGTAGGTCGCGGGGTTGTAGCGGCGCCAGTGGTACAGCCCGTTGGTTTTCGGATCGTGATACTTGAAGGTGTCCGACGGTCCCATGGGATGGACGTATTCTCCCTCGGCGAAGATCACCTTGCCGAGAGTTCCGCCGTCGACGATCCGCTTGAGCTCGAAGCACCCGCGGGAGTAAGGGTAGTTTTCGGCCATGCAGTAGACCGCTTTGCTCTTTTCGGCGGCGCGGCAGAGAGCCACGGCGTCCGCCATCGTCGACGCAGCCATCGTCTCGCTGAAAACGTGGATGTTCTTGTTAAGAGCGATTATCGCGTATTTGGCATGTTCGTTGAAATAGTTGCAGAGCCAGACGGCGTCGAACAGTCCCGATTCGAAGAATTCGTCGGGATCGGTGAAGGTCTTCGGGGCGTAGCGCCCCTTCGGGCAGAGAGCGAGAGCCTTTTCAAGTCTGTCCGGTTTCTTGTCGCAGAGAGCCGTGATACGCGCCCCGCCTATCTTTCCTTCGAAAAATGATCTGATGTACGCGTTACCGCGCCAGCATCCGAAGACGCCTATCCTGATGTTTTTTCTCATTGCCGGTGATCGTCCTTTCAGGTTTTTTCCTTGATATCGTTGACCAGTTTGTCAAGCGCCCTGGCGGTCGTCGATCTGTACGTGCCGCCGATGGTGCTCGCCACGTTTCCGCTGGTGAAAGCCGCGTCAAGCGACTCGTTGACGTTGATACCGAAAATATCGCAGACGTCGTAAACGAGAGAGCCCTTGACTATATCGAGCATATCCGAAGCCGTCGCGTCGGAGAATCGTCTCGTCTTGATGGTGATCTCGTAGAAAGCCGGCATGACGGTATTGGACGAGACGTACGCCCAGTAGTCGAAGACGTTGGCGACGCGTTCGTAATCGACGACGCCGTCAGCCTTCGGGACGGCCCAGATCACCGAGTATTTATCGATCTTGTGGTAGTAATTCTGCTGATCCGAGTCGTATTTCGGATTTGGAACGAGTCCGTAGTCGTCGCTCATATCGGCAAACTGGACGGCGACGCCCATACCGTTCTGAACGAACAGGAAGTGTCCGGCGGCAAAGGCGCCGCGGCCCTGGTCGAACTTGTTCTTGTAGGTTCCGTTGTTGAACATGGTGCAGGTCTGATCGTAGGTCAGGGCGTGAGTGGTATCCTCCAGCACCGGTTTGAGTTTTTCGTATATGTTGGATATCTTTTCGATCTGGTTGGTGATGGTCAGCGAGATCTCGCCGGAGGCATCCACCTCGGTCGCCTTGACGCCGCATCCCACGAGAAGGTGCATGTGGTTGCCGTTACTCGCTCCCGTCTCCCTGAGGAGCCCGTAAATTCCCAGTTCACCCTCGGCGCGGGTCTCAGAGGCGCTCCTGACGAGGACGAGGAAGTTGTCCAGCGTCCACTGATTCTTTTTCACCAGCTCGTACGGCTGATCGAGCTTGAAGGAATTGACCATATCCTTGTTGAAATAAAGGAATCTCGCGCCAGAAAGGTTGTTGACGTTGACGTCGTTCGCCATAAAGAAGCGCCTTCCGGCAATCTCGTACCCCTTCGCGTTGTCGTCCCACCAGGGGCGGGAAAAATCAATTCCCATTTTGTTGAAATCGGCAAACACGCCCGACGTGGCAAGAGAGGCGAGCTCGCAGCGTCTGTCGATGATTAGGTCGTAATCGAGCGTCCCCGACGAAATGTCGCTGACGACGGTGGAATGCGGCTTTTTCGCCGTCTTGGTCTCGATGCTGATCTTGTATTTTTCCTCGACGGCGACGTTGCGGCGCCATACGTTGTCGTTCATCACGTCGCCGTTTTCACCCTCGGCGTCGATGTATTCGGCGTTGTAGGTGCTGTTTACTCTCATATAAACGGTAAACGTTTCTCCGCCGTAATCGGCTTCGGCAAAGGTTGGCGCCGTCGATTCTTCGGCTTTGGATTCTTCGGTTGCCGCGGCCGTTCCTTCGGTGACTTCGGCACGAGGAGTCGTTACCTCGTCGGAAGGCCCGTTTTCACTGGCACATCCCGCAAAACAGGATACGACCAGCAGCAGAGCGAAAACGATGGAAAAGGTTCTGATAGTTTTTTTCATTTTCTTCTTCCTTTCCGGTTTTTCCGCGCAGGGCGGAGATTTCCGGCGCGCGTCAGCCGCGCCCGTTTTTTCCCGTATGATATTATAACTTAATAATCATATTAAGTCAAGAAAAGAATTGACTTTTATAGCGTAATAAAGTATAATAAATAAAAATACGGCGAAATGAGGTGTGTTTGATGATCGCAAAACCGGGATGCATGACGAATCCCTTTTACGTATACGAGCCCGGAAAACCCTGCACTGCCGAGGCGCTCGCAAAGCTCGCCGCCTGCGGCTATAAGGTGATAGACCTCAATATGTGTCCGATGCAGCGCGGAGCGAGCGAGTTCTGCGAAGACGACAACTGGGAAAAATACGCCGATATCCTCGGCAACGAAGCCGCCCGCCTCGGCGTCACCTTCGTACAGAGCCATCCGCCATATCCGAAGCCGGCGGTCAGACGCAAGAGTCTCGAGGATCCCGGCTGCGAATACAACGAGTTCTTCCTCCGGATGATGAAGCGCGCCCTTGAAATAGACGCGCGTCTCGGAATTCCGTGGGCGGTGATGCATCCGGTCTCCGGAAGGAACAAGCCGGACGTCGACGAGGAGGACGACGCCGCCTTCAACCGCGACTACTACATGCCCCTGTACGAGGCGGTGGCGTCCCGCGGAGTCGGATTCGCTTTTGAAAACATGGCCGACGTCGACGGAAGAAGGCGCTTCGGAGCCGTTCCCGAGGAGCTTTTCTCCATCCTCTCGTACTTTGAGGGATGCAAAACCGGGCTCTGCTGGGACACGGGACACGGAAACCGTCAGTACGCCGATCAGATACCCGCCCTGGAGCGGGTCGCCGACCGTCTGGTCTGCACTCATATCGACGACAACGTAGGAGAAAAGGACCTGCACCAGATCCCATTTATGGGTACGGTTGCTTGGGAGCGCGTCATGCGCGTCCTGAAGGATCATTCGTACGAAGGAGCCTTCATTTACGAGCTCGCGTCCTTCCGCAGTCTGCCCGAACCGCTCAAGGCGCCTCTCGCGAAATACGCCTACACGGTGGCGGAGTACATACTCAAACTGTAAAATAACGAAAGGAACCAAATACAATGAAAAAAACATTGCTTCTGATTCTTTCCCTTCTGCTTATCCTCCCGCTTGCCGTGTCCTGCGGCAACGGGGCGAACGAAGGGAACACGACGACCGGTCCGGAAGCGGTTGCTTCGTCAGGCCCCGACGCGGAAAACACCACCGATTCGAAGTACGACGACAAAGGCTTTGAAAAGGACGATCTGCGCAGCGATTATAATTTCGGAGACGAGATCGGCATACTGATGTGGAACGACTACACGATGACCGAGTTCTACGTTGAAGAGACAAACGGGAACAACATCGACAGCGCCATTTTCAGAAGAAACGCCAACGTATGCGACCGTCTGGGCATCGAGCTCAAATATTATGAATCCCGCGGCAGCGGCGACTATATCAACGAATA
>CACZSP010000235.1 GCA_902783905.1 uncultured Ruminococcus sp. | reverse complement strand
CGTTGTATTTTTGCCGGGAATCTCCGGCAGGCAGTTGATGATATATGGCAACGCTCTTCAGAGCATTACTTTCTTTCCGTAGGAAACCGGATCCGACGAAAAAGCGTCGAATTCCTTCATTATGATATCCGCGACCTCTTCGCAGGAGCGGTGCGCGGTATCGATCACAAGGTCGTAGTTGGCGAGATCCAGATTGTCGACGTTGTAGATCTGCCGGTAGCGCTTGTTTTCTTCAAGCATCCGCTCGTTTATCTGATTCACCGCGTCTTCCAGATCGCGGTACTTCTCGACGCTCCCTCTGGTCCCGTCGGCAAGTATCCGCTTCGCCGCCACCTCGGTGGCGACGTAAAGATAAACCTTGAAACTGCCGACGGCAAAATTCCACGCCATTCGGGAATCGTAGATGATCTTCTCGTTCGCACGCTCGATCGAAATCCGGCGTGACTCGTTGTCGATCATATAGTCGTATTTCGGATCCGCCGTCATCAGTTTGTTGAACTCGAGCGCCGTCATACCGAGATCGGCGGCGATTTTTCGCAAAGCCGTTCCGGTGCTGACTATCTCGTATCCGTATTTGTCGGCGATGATGCGCGCCACGGTGGACTTTCCGCTTCCGAGACGCCCCGTAATTGAAATGTGCATTTTTATATACCTCCGGTCCGGAATCTGACGGAAAAATAAAATGGAATACCCTGATCAGTCCTTCGTTTCGCCGAAGCGCGACATAAGTCCGGCAACCGCTTCGGCGCTGATCCGGGAAGCTTTTACCGAAAACTCGTCGAAACTCATTCCGGCGTCGGAATCCGCACCGTCCGAGACGGTGCGAAGTATGCCGAAAGGTACTCCGGCGCAAAAGCAGACGTGGGCTATCGCCGCGCCCTCCATCTCGCATCCGCAGGCTCCGAAGCGTTCACTCAGCTCCTTTTTTTCCCCGGCCGCGCTGACGAAACGGTCGCCCGACGCTATCCTCCCGCGCATGACCCTGCAGCCGGTTTTTTCCGCGGCGGCGGCAAGCGCGTCGGAGAGCCCGGGGTCGCAGGCGAAAGCAGACGTCTCCCCGCCTCCCGGGAGGAAAACGGTTCCGCGCGGAGTTCCGAGAGCTCCGTAGTCAAGATCGTATTCGACGGCGTCGGTAGCCGAAACGACGTCGGTCACCTTCATCCCGTCGGCAATGCCGCCCATGCATCCGGTATTGATGATGAACGACGGCGAAAAAGCCGATATCATCGCGGCGGCGCAGGCGGCGGCGTTCACCTTGCCGACTCCCGCCTTTGCGACAACCGCGCTCGTCCCGGATATCCTCCCGGTGTAAAAATCGAATCCGGCGACGCTGCGTCTGCGTTTTCCGGTCATCATACCGAGAAGCAGAGACACTTCGCAGTCCATGGCGCCGATAATACCGGCGCGCAGGGTTTTTCCGTCTGTCTTCATCTTTCCCGCGTCAGAATCTTGTTTTGACGGTCACCGTCGCGTCCTTGTTGTAAAAGCGGCATCTTTTCAGCATTTCCTCGGTGGCCTCGAAGAGGAAGGCGCATTTCGCGCCGTCGGAATCGGTGTATATGGCAAAATAAGCGTCTTCAGCCTTTGAAGAGGACAGTGCGCTGTACGTTTTTTCCGCGTTCCAGCCGTTGTACTCGTCCGCGTAGAGATGCTGACCGAGAGGAGCGATCCTGACGCAGTCCTTGATATAAAACGACGTCTTCTTCTTTTTAATTCTGTGGTTGAAAACGTTCTGTATGTGCGAAAAAGTCACGCAACCCGAAAGGACCGAATACTCGTATTCGAGATTCACGAATCTCCAGGTGAAAAAGACGAGCACCGCGTCTCCCAGGGCGAGAAGCGCCCCGAAGGGAGCGAAGATCGTGGATTTGATTATGAGTATCAGAGCAAGTACGGGAAGAAGGATATAAGCGGCAATGAGCCCGGCACGGCGCCATTTCCAGACGCCCTCCGCCTTCTGAGCGACGCTGTATTCGTAAACTTCGGTGATATCGGACATAGCTTTCCCCCTTGTTTTTCACTGACAGTCCCGCGACTCTATCAGGTAGTAAGCGCCTTTTTTCACGTATACGAGAGCGCAGTTCCCTTCGATCTCGTTGCTGACGGCGTACTGGAGGCGGCGGGTGACCGTCCCGTTTTTCAGATTGTATTTGCATCCGTCTATCTCGACGCCCTTCAGCTTTTCGTCGACGGCGACGACCGACAGATATTTGTATCCGCCCTTCCCCACCAGCACCGACGAGGAGTTAACGAAGCGGACGCGCTGCCCGCCGTCGCAGGCGGTCGCGTATATGCCGCGCCGCGTCAGATCCTCGAGAACCGACAGATTGGCGAGAGTGTGATCGAGGCGCCCCGAAAGCCCGCCGATTATCTCAATCCGGTCGGCGCCAAGCTCGACCGCCAGTTCGACCGCCGCCTGAGTGTCGGTGACGTCCTTTTCGGGTTTCAGCCGTATCAGTTCGGCTCCCTTCGGTATCTCGCTTTCGGGAAGCGAATCCAGGTCGCCGACGACCTTCGTCGGAGTCACTCCGAGGGAGCGGGCGTTGCGCAGTCCCGAATCGGCGGCGATCACCAGGTCTCCCTCCTCCGGAAAGGAGGTTATGTTGTCCCTGTATATCTTTCCGCCGACGTATATGAATGCTTTCAATTCTGATGACGCTCCTTTTTCTTCAAAGCGCGGTACATTTCAAGATAACTCTCGCGACGTGAGGCGGCGACCCTGCCTTCGGCAACGGCGCGGACGACTCCGCAGTCGGCCTCACCCGTGTGAGTGCAGTCCGCCCAGCGGCAGTCGGGATAGCAGGCGCGGAACTCCCGCATAGCGGCCGGCAGCGACTCAAGCGTCAGGAAATCGAAGTTTTCGAAATCGATCGCCGAAAATCCCGGCGTGTCGGCTATGAGGCATTCTCCGCCGTCCGTCGGACGTTCGAAGATCTCAACCTTTCGCGTCGTATGCCTGCCGCGTCCGGTTTTTCGGCTTACTTCCCCTTCTTCGTGACCGTATCCGGGGAAAATTCGGTTGAGAAGGCTGCTTTTTCCGGCTCCCGACACACCGGCAAACGCCGTCAGTCTGCCGGGAAGAGTCTGTCCGATAAAACCGCGGAGTTTATCCGTTCCCTCGCCGGTAAGCGACGAGACGCAAAACGAAGGATAACCCGCAAGGAGGTATATATTCCTGATCCTTTCCGCTTCGACCGGCGACAGATCGCACTTCGTGACGACGATCACCGGATCTATCCCGCGATCCTCGCATACGGCGAGAAGCTTGTCAACCGTCAGGAACGACGGAGCCGGCCGCGCCGCCGCGATAATAACGAAAAGCAGGTCCAGATTTGCCATCGGAGGACGGATCAGCTCGTTTTTTCTTTTTCCGACGGCGCACAGCGCGGCACCGGGAAGGCCCGAGCGGTCGTCGGCCGGAAGGCCGTCGGGGGTCAGCGAAGAAGCGCTCCATTCGACGGTCACGAAATCCCCCGGTAGGATACCGGAGTCGGCGCGCAGACCGCCTCTCGCCCGGAAAAAGAGTTTTTTTCCGGCAAGCGGCCCGTCTCCCGGGTCCATCCTGACGAGGAACAATCCTCCCGCGCCCGACATTATCCGTCCGCCCGAAGTATTTATCCCGTTATCCGGCATTTTTCTGATTCATTCCGTAATCGGAGGCGAGAAGAAGCGACGGGGACAGGACTCCGTTTCCGTCGAACGAAAGGAGGATGCCTCCACGCCTTGAATTGTTGAGGGCGAACTGCCCTCCGATCCCCGGGTTGGAAAAACCTATCGATCCGCAAAGCGCCACCGACGCGTTACCGTACCCGATCACTCCGACGTTGTTGAATCCGCCGAAAACGACAACCGTCCCTATTCCGGCTCCGGTCGCCGCGTCTAACAGTTTATCCGCGGCGGGCGTCACGTACTGAACGATATTGCTGTATAGCGGCACTCCCCCCGAAACGGCGGGGTCCGAAGAAAGATACGACGCAAAACCCTCGGGTACCGAAGGAAGTATCGCGGCTCCGCCGACCTTCGCCCCGGCGGCCTTTTCAAGAACGCCGGAAACACGGTTGATAATCTCGCACACCCCGTCGGGATCGTTTTCCGCCTCTCCGGATATCACGTAAACGATTCCCGCCGGTTTGCCGTCACTGCCGATCAGAATAATCCCTCCGACGCTGCGGCGGCTTTCGAACGACGGAAGCAACCCGGCGGTCCCCTCTTTCCCGTTCCCGGAAACGACCGAACGGAGCACGTCGTGAGTCAGCTCGAACGCATCTCCGAGGGAAACGTCCTCGACCGTCGGATTGACCCCCCATTCCGGGCTTTTTCCGGTAACGGCGGAGGAGATATCCATCCACGCCGACGAGACCGAATCGCGGTCGCTTCCGACGCAGAGACCTCCGTTGAAGAGGATCGCGTCCGGATCGACGGCGTCGGCAATTGCGCCGAGCGCACGCAGAGTATAGGTTCCCGAATCGGGGTGTGAAAATACCGCAAGCCGGTAGCCGCTTTCGGAAAGCGGGAGCGTTTCAAAACTTTCCAGCGTGTCGCCTCCGGATTCAGACAGTGAAAACTTCGAAAATACTGTTTTAAGACGGTTTTCGGAGAGGAAGTAGTCGGCAAACCGGACGGTCCCCTCGTGTGCCCTTTTTTCGCTGAAAGCAAGTATATTAACGCCGGTTATTTTTCCGTCGGAGTTTTCAGAATAACCGATCTCGATTCCGTCCGATCCGAGCCGGCGATATGCTTCGAGATAACTCTCCCCCGCCGTTCCGGAATAACCTATATACACGGTCAGGTCGGATTCCGGGGGGGCGTCTTCGGCGGACGCGACAAGAGGACTGATATACCTGAATTCGGACATCCTTTCCGCGAGATACTCCGCCTCACCCGCGCTCCATTCCTCGTTCTCCGACGGGAAAATCGAAATCTTCAGGCGCGTCTTCGACTGGCGGTACATATCCGCGGCGTTTACGCGGTATTCCCTTCCGGTAAAGAAACCGGTGCTCCCGGGCTTGAAAAAGATGAATATGAGGACAGCCGACGCGGCAAGAAGCAGGATTCCGGCCGTCGCGAACCAGGCCGGATGGATCATGCGCAGCCATCCCGTCCTGCCGGCGCTTCTCCTCCTGACCCGTATTACCGTCTTGTTCTTCATAAGGCGGTCATCCGGCAGCCGTCGTTTCCGGCGGCTCCTCGGGCATCGGGACTCCGCCCGTGCATATTACGATGGTGACCGTCTCGACCGTTTCGTCTCCGGTTCCGGTGACCGTCGGACCGTTCATCGAAATAACCAGTCCGACATCGTCGTCGTATCCCTCGGAATACTCCACGCTGACCCGGTATCCGGCAGACGTCAGTTCGTCGGTCGCCTCTTCCTCATCCATACCGATGACGTTGGGAACGTAGTTCTTCCCTCCGCTCACCCTGAGTATGACAGTGACCTGCCCGCCGGACGCGTCCGCCGTGCCTCCCGGTGCGGGAGACTGTGAAATGACCGTGCCGACAGCGGCGTCGCTGCGTTCGGTGCGGTGCACGAAGCGGATTCCGACGTTCAGTTTCTTTTCCTCGCACTGTTTGTTTATTTCGTAGGTGATGAATATCTCCGCGTTTTCGACGGTAAGACCTTTGACGTCGGTGTTGATCTTGAAAGTGTTCGAATAATCCTCGCCCGCGCTGTACTGCAGGGAGACTTTTTTCAGTTTTTTATCGACCGTTCCGGGGACCGGAGTCTGTTTTATGACGTTGTTTCTGACCGAATAACTGGCGACCGGAATCAGTTCGACCTCCAGCCCCAGCTTTTCAAGCAGACGCGCAGCCTCGTCAACCGCTTTCCCTCTGACGTCCGGATAGTAGTTCACGTCGAACTCGGGACCGCCGCTGACGACGAAATCGATCACGCTGACGCCCGAATAGACGGTGGAGTCGGGCTCGATGCTCTGCTCAAGAACCGTTCCGGCAGGCTCGGTGGATTTCGTATAAATGACGTTGCCGGAGAAAAGCTGGTATGCGTCGAGCAGCGTTCTCGTTTCCGATTCGCTCTTCCCGACGCAGTCCGGCATCGGGACCTTCGACGTGGAAATACCGCGGCTGACTATCAGCAGAACGCTGTCGCCCTTGTTCAGAACCGTTCCGGGGCCCGGTTCGGTGGAAATGACGTAACCGTTCGGTATCACGGCGTTTTCGGTATACTCGACGCTGACGTTCAGCCCCTGATTGCGCAGGGTCTGCCTGACCGCCCTGTAATCGGTTATCGAGCAGTCTCCGAGGACGGTTGTTTCCACGCCGAGACTGACCGTCAGTTTTATCCTGCAGGGACTCTTTCTGTGGGATCCGGGCTCGGGTGACTGCGATATAATCATCCCGGAAGGATAGGTGCCGTCCGAATAAACGTAATCGACCGACACGATATAATCGCTTCCGAGTCCCAGTTCCTTAAGCTGCGCCTCGTAGAGCGATTCGCCGCCGATTGCCGACGCCGACAGATAGGTTTTCCCGGTTACGTCGGGTACGCTGATGCTTTCCTCGCCCAGATCGGCTATATTGAGCCGGTCAATAACGATAAAAATCGCGATGACGGCGACTATAAGCAGCGCGAAAGCGATGCCGAGAACGACGGGAGACGACGAACTGCTCGGGCGGTACTCCTCCTTGTTCTTCTCGGAGCGCTTTTTTCGTTTGATCTGAGCGGGAGTCAGCACGGTCGCCCTCTTGTTTGCCTCTATCCGGCGCAGTTCGCGGAACATATCGATGGCGCTCAGATAACGTTTGTCGGGATCCTTCTCCATGGCGCAGAGAATAATCTGCTCCAGACCTCTCGGGATCTTTTTGTCTGATACCCGGGGAGGCACCGGCTTTTCCCTGATATGCATCATAAGAACGGACGCGGCGCGGCTGCTGTAAAACGGCAGCTTGCCCGTCGCCATTTCGTACATCATAACGCCGAGAGAATACAGATCCGAGCGGCAGTCGCATTCGTTTCCCTCCGCCTGCTCGGGGCTGACGTAATAAACGGTTCCGATTGCGTCCGAAGTCATCTCGAATGTGTCTTCACCGGCGATCCGGGCGATGCCGAAATCGGTCACCTTGACGAGTCCGTCTTTCAGAAGCATTATATTCTGCGGCTTTATGTCGCGGTGAACGACCCCTTTCGAATGTGCGTGTTCGAGAGCCGCGAGGATCTGTTCGGAATATTTTACGACCTCGTTGAAGGAAAGCTTCCCTTTCCTGTCCATATAGGTGCGGAGGGATATGCCCTCAACGTATTCCATTACGAGATATTTTTCCGGTCCCTCGAAGGATACGTCGTATATCCCGATGATATTCGGGTGCGACAAAAGACCGACCGCCCGCGATTCGTTTTCAAGGTGACGGAGCGCTTCGAGGTCTTCGGATATTTCGTCCTTCAGCATCTTTACCGCGACCGTTCTGCCCGCCGCCGTGTCGGTGGCGCGGAAGACGACCGACATTCCGCCGGACCCTATCACCGCTTCTATGCGGTAACGTCCGCCGAAAAGACGCCCAACGTATTTTTCAAACTGACTGTCTTTTTTCATTTTTTCGCGTCACTCCGCGAGTATTACCGTGATATTGTCGGGTCCGCCCTGTCTTCTTGCGGCGTTGACCAGCAGTTCCGCCCTGCGGCTGAGCTGTTCGTCCGAGTTGACGACCGAAAGCAGCTTGTCCTTGCCTACGCACCCGTACAGGCCGTCCGAGCAGAGTAAAAGGCGTATCCGCTCACCCGTGTATCCCGGAACGATATCGATCGATCCGACGTCGGCCTCCACAGTGGGTTCAGCGCCGATAGCCCTGGTTATGTAGTTCCGGTAGGGAGACCCCGCCGCCTGATCGGCTGTCAGTTCTCCTATATCGACCAGCTGCTGAACGTATGAATGATCGTGAGTCACCTGAAGGAGCTCGTCGCCGGATATTCTGTAGATACGGCTGTCGCCGACGTTTACCCACCAGGCGTAGCTGTTGCCGACGGCAAGGACCGCGGTAAGGGTCGTCCCCATTCCGTCCAGCTTGCCGTCCTGGCGCTCACGCGCCTTCTGCCAGACGGCACGGTTCGCCTCCTCCGCGGAAAGGCGGAGAGCACGTCGAACCGTCTGATCCTTCAGATCGGCTATCTCCTCAGGACTGTCGGGTATGAGATTTTCGCGCATCTTGTCGGCAAAGGTCTCGAGCGCCAGACGCGACGCGACCGATCCGCCCGCGTTTCCGCCCATACCGTCGCATATAACGGCAAGGGTTATCTCCGGGAGGATATCAAATATTCCGAAGCAGTCCTGATTTTCAAGACGTACCACGCCGACGTCGCTTTTTCCGTAAAAAATCATTCAATAACCGCCTTTTTAGCGAAAAGATCAGCCGTTCTCACCGGCTTCTGCCCGCCTCAGCTGTCCGCAGGAGGCATTTATATCGGGACCCAGCGTGCGTCTTACAGTCGCACGCACGCCGCGCCTTTCAAGTTCGTCGCAAAACTCCATGACGGTTTTCCTGTCGGGAGGTTCGAGCCCGGTCTCCTTCACCCTGTTCACCGGTATGATATTGACGTGAATCGGGTAGGGTTCGCCGTCCCTGAGCTCGGTAACAAGCAGCGCAGCGAGAGCCGCCGCGTCCCGTCTGTCGCAGTTTTTTCCCTTGATAAGCGTATATTCGAAGGAAATCCTGCGACCCGTTTTTTCTTTCCAGTATCTGCAGGCGTCGAAAAGTTCCGACAGTCCCCACCTTTTGTTTACCGGCATGATCGCGCTTCTTTCGGCGTCGCTGTGGGCGTGAAGAGATACCGAAAGGGTTATCGGAAACTTTTCGTCGGCCAGCCGCCTGATCCCGTCGGCGTGACCGCAGGTCGACACCGATACGTGTCTGAACCCGATATTGATTCCGCGGCTGTCGTTGACGTTGCGAAGGAAGGCAAGGGTGTTGTCGAAATTGTCAAGTGGTTCGCCGATACCCATCATCACGATATTGTCGACGCGCTCTCCCGATTCCTTCCGGACCGCGATCACCTGCCCGAGGATCTCTCCGGCCGACAGATCCCTGACCCGTCCGCCGATGGTGGAGGCGCAGAAAACGCAACCCATCCTGCATCCGACCTGGGACGAGACGCACACCGTGTTCCCGTGACGATATTTCATCAGCACCGTTTCGACCCGGTTGCCGTCGCGAAGTCCGAACAGATACTTTTGCGTACCGTCGATCCGCGACGAAAGCTTTCTTACGGTTTCGGGAAGACCGGAGTTGAAATTCTCCTCGAGAAAGGCGGCGGTCTTTGCCGGAACGTTCGTCATCTCGCGCGGGGACAGCCCCCTGTGGAGCTGCGGAAAGATCTGCGCCGCACGGTATCGCGGCTCACCGGCCGACAGGAGGATCTTCTCCAGCTCGTCGAAAGAGAATGACAGCAGGTCTTTTTTTGTTTTTTCGGTTTCGATCATTTTGTTTTAATCATTCGCGCAGTGAAAAAACCGTCCGTCCCTTCGTCGGGCATCAGTGTCAGCATGCCGTCCGGAGCCTCACGTCCTCCCGCCGAAAACGGGATAAGAACGAAGTCCGGATGATCCGAAAGAAATCGCGAAACGACGTTTTCGTTTTCCTCCGGAAGAAGCGTGCAGGTCGAATAAACGATAATCCCTTCCGGCTTAAGGGCAGTCGCCGCGGCGTTTAGGATCGAAAGCTGCAGCTCGGGCAGGTCCTGCGACGAGCGCGGTTCCTTGTATCTTATCTCGGGCTTTTTCCCGATGACTCCGTAACCCGAGCAAGGCACGTCGCATATAACGCGGTCGAAGGATCCGGCAAAATCCGGCTCCGGCACCGACGAGTCACGGCAGACAGTCCTGATTATGCCGATGCCGAGGCGGGACGCGCCCGATCGGATCAAGGGAAGCTTGGACCCGTGCAGATCGCAGCAGACGACTTCGCCCCCGTTCCGCATATCAAGGGCGGCTCCGAAGCTTTTGGCTCCGGGGCAGGCGCAGACGTCGAGCACGCGCATCCCCGCCCTCGCGCCGAGCGCCTCGGTCGCAAGATGGGCGGCGTAATCCTGAACGAAAGCCCGTCCTTCGCGCACCGCGGCAGGCAGTCCCCTGCCGCGCAAATTTCTTATTGTCTTTCCTCCGGGCGGGACGTCGAATGAAAATCCTTCGGCTTCCAGCTCCCGGGAAAGTTCTTTTGCGTCGGTTTTAAGCGTGTTTACACGCAGATCGGTCCCCCGGCGCTCGAAAAATGCTGCGAGAACGCTTTCCGTCCTTTCCGCTCCGAATTCCTTAATAAATCTTTCGCAGAGTTCCGCGTTTACCGAATACCTTACGGACAGCGCGCCGGCGGAAGCGCCTTCCGGCAGCTTTATACCGTCTTTTTTTCTGATAAACGATCTGAGGATCGCGTTGACGAAACCCGTCGCGGATTTTTTGGTGAGCGACACCGTCTCGTTTACGGCGGCGTGCGGCGGGATCCTGTCGGTATATCCGAGCTGCCATAATCCGATCCTGAGCAGATTGAGCACGTCGTGATCCAGCTTTTCCGGCGGTCTTGACGACAGAGCGTCAATAACGTAATCGAGCGTTATGATCCTCTCGCAGACGCCCGAAACCAGAGCCGAAAGCAGCGCCCTGTCGGCGTCGGCGAGATCCGGATTGTTCTTAAGAAAAGAATCGACGAGAATATTCGAGTACCCGTCCGAGGGGCCGCCGCCCGCCGGGATATTCATCCTTCCGAGGATTTTCAGGGCGGCGCGCCTTACGTTGTCCCGCGCCGGCGCCGTAGCTCCGCTCATCCGAGCAGATCGCCGGCCGACACTTTACGTCCGTTGATAAAATCGGCGGCTCTCATCCTTCCCTTCCCCTCCGGAAGAAGCTTTTCTATTTCTATCCTTCCTCTTCCGTCTCCGCAGGCGACGGTTATGACGCCTCCGGACGTCGAAGTGACCTCTCCCGGCAGTCTTGCCGGCCCGTTTTCCGAAACCGTCGCCGAGATTATCTTGAGCAGACGCCCGTCGGGAAGCCTCGTCACCGCGAGAGGGGACGGGGAAAGCCCGCGGACAAGTGCGGATATTTTATCGGGAGAGGCGGTAAAATCTATTTCGCACTCCTCCCGGGAGATTTTCTGCGCGTAGGTGGGGGCGGCCTCAAACGAGCTCTGCGGAACGGCTTTCAGCGTCCCGTCGGCAATCCCGCCCAGCGCTTCGACCAGCATTTCGCCGCCGGCCGCGGCCAGCTTGTCGTGAAGCGTGCCGAAATCGTCGGTTTTCAGGATCTCGATCCTTCTCTGCAGAAAAACGTCGCCGGTGTCCAGCCCTTCGTCCATCTTCATTATGCTGATACCGGTATAATCTTTTCCGTCGATGATCGCGCGCTGTATCGGAGCCGCTCCCCGGTATTCCGGCAGGAGAGAGGCGTGAACGTTTATACATCCGTATTCCGGATAGTCTATCACGTTGCCCGGAAGTATCTTTCCGAAGGAGGCGACCGCGATCAGATCCGGATCGATCCGCGCAAGAAGCTCAGCGAACGCTTCGTCCCTCAGGGTTTTCGGCTGGTATACGGGTATGCCGTGTCCCGATGCGTACGTCTTTACGGCGGGAGGAGTAAGCCTGTATCCTCTTCCCGAGGGCTTGTCGGACTGAGTGACCGCCGCGACCACGTCGTATCCGGATCCGACCAGCGCCGACAGCGCGGCGACGGCAAAGCCGGGAGTTCCCATAAACAGGATTCTCATCTGCTCTTCTTTCCCGCGGCTCTGTGCCTGCGGTATGCCGCCGGCGTCATTTTTTCCCCTTCGGGGTCGGGATCGGGGGTATTCATATATTCCGCTTTATCCGGGTAAAGTATGCCGTTCAGATGGTCGGTCTCGTGGCAGAATGCCCTTGCGAGAAACCCTTCGGCTTCGACGGTCACTTCGTTCCCGTCCGGGTCGAGTCCCTTTACCGTAACGTTCATGGGCCGTTTTACGCAACCCGATTCGCCCGGCAGAGAAAGGCAGCCCTCGGGGCCTTCCTGTTCTCCCGACTGAGCGACGATCTCGGGATTGATAAGACGGTAGACGTTTCCCGGCTCGGTTTCCACGACTATGACCCTGCGAAGAACTCCCACCTGCGGTCCGGCAAGACCCACTCCCTCGGCGGCGCGCATGGTTTCGACCATATCGTCGAGCAAACGCACGATACCCGGGGTTATCTTTTGTACCGGAGCGCAGACGGTCCTGAGTACCGGATCGTTACCCGTTATTATTTTTCTTTTTGCCATGATCTGTTTTTCCTTTCGGTGCGGCTCCGTCAGAGGGAGGCCGGATTGAAATCGGCCGAAAGCTGCGCGTCGCCCGGCAGGCCGTTTCCGGCTTCGCTTATGCCGGCGAAGATCGCCCTCGTTTCTCTGTTGAGGACGCATTTGACCACCGTTCTCATCCGGTATCGTCCGCCCACGAGATAAACCGGCGCTTCAAAGGGCCCGAAGATCCTGAACGGAAGCCCGGGATGCTCCTTCGCGGCGGCGGTTATCGCTTCGGTCAGCTTTGCGGCGCCCTCGACCGCAGATTTTTCCTTCTCCGACGAGACGGTGAAAAGCGCTATATCGCAGAAGGGCGGAAAGACGAGCGCGTGACGCAGTTTTATCTCCTTTGCGTACATCGCCTCGTAATCCTGCTTTCCGGCAAGCCGGATTATTTCGTGATCGGGATTGTTCGTCTGTATGACCGCCTCTCCCGGTGTATCGCGTCTTCCGGCCCGGCCGATGACCTGGGTCAGAAGTGCGAACGTCCTTTCGGCGGCCCGGTAGTCGTCGTAATAAAGCGAGGCGTCGGCAAGCAGGACTCCGACGAGCGTGACGCCGGGAAAATCGTGTCCCTTCGTCACCATCTGCGTACCGAGAAGCACGTCTGCCTCCCGCCTGCGGAATCTGCCGAGCATATCCGAATATGCCTCGCGACTCCTGGTGGAGTCGGTATCCATTCTCATTATCCGGGCGCCGGGGAGCAGCTTTTCAAGCTCCTCCTCCACCCGCTGAGTTCCGTATCCCATACGGATCAGATGCGGCGACGCGCAGGACGGACATTTTTCCGGCACCCGCATTCTCCTGCCGCACCAGTGGCAGACGAGAAATCCTTCGTCGTACCTTTTTCCCTTCGTGTGATAGGTCATTGACACGCTGCACTGCGGGCACCCGACCGCCTCCCCGCAGGAGGCGCAGGAAATGTAATTGTTGTATCCCCGTCTGTTCAGAAAGAGCACCGACTGCTCTCCCCGCGAGTAGGTTTCCTTAAGCTTTCCGGCGAGAAGGCTGCCGATCGGGGTCAGATTTCCCGCCGTCGATTCAAGTCTCATATCGGCAACGGTGACACGCGGCAGGACCGAATTGCCGTATCTGCCGTTAAGGCGCACGAGCTTTATCTTTCCCTCGGCCGCCCTGTATCTGCTCTCGAGCGACGGCGTGGCCGAAGCGAGAAGCATAAAGGCGTTTTCCTTCGCGCAGCGGAAGCCGGCGACGTCCCGGGCGTGATACCTCGGCGAAGAATCGGATTTGTAGGTGTGCTCCTGCTCCTCGTCGATGATTATCATTCCGAGATCGGCGACCGGAGCGAACACTGCCGAGCGGGTACCGATCACGAGATCGGCGTCGCCTTCGCAGATACGCAGATAGGCGGCGGCGCGCTCCTTCCCGGACAGTCCGGAATGAAGGACGGCGACCCTGTCTTTGTATCTTGCGCAAAATATCGAAAGCGTCTGCGGCGTCAGCGAAATTTCGGGTATGAGAAGAATGACTCCCCGCCCCGCGGCGAGGCACCGGTCGATCAGCCGGAGCATCACTACCGTCTTTCCGCTTCCCGTCACTCCCTCCAGCAGCGCCCCGCAGGGTCTGCCTGACCCGAGCATCGGGGAAAGCCGGTCGATCGCCTCACGCTGTTCTTCGTTGAGCGTGATCCCGTCGTCTTCCGGGATAAATCTCTCCCGCTTGCCGAACACGACTGCCGACGCCTCGTCCGATATTTCCGCTATCCCTTTCTTACGAAGGGCGGAAAGGTTCTCCGCCGTTACTCCTTCCGCGAGAAGCCGGGAAACCGGAAGCTTCCCTCCCTCCGCCAGCAGCTTCGCGACCGCCGCGCGCTGTCCTTCCGATCTTATCGAAATCTTTCCGTCTTCCGTCCGTACGCTTCCGCCCGAAGAAAGCGCGGAAAGCTCGTCTGGCGAAAATCTTCCGGTCAGCGAGCAGATCCTGATCGTCCCGTTCGTTTCTCCGAGCGCGGCGGACGGTATCATCGCGCGCACCGCGTCCCCGAACGGACAGAGGGTGGTCGAACGCAGATATTCGGCGACGGCAAGTCTTTTTGCGTCGAAGGAAACGCGTTCGTCAAGCAGGCCGGAAACCGGTTTGAGTCCGCGCGTCGCCGGAGGGACGTCCGAAACGCTCACGCATATTCCGGTCGCCTTTCTGTCGCCTCTCCCGAACGGAACGGTCACGAACCTTCCCGGACGCATCCCCTCCTCCGCACGGTCTGGGACGGTATAAGTATACTCCCTGTCGGCGGAGGACGGAAGATCGAGAAGTCTTACTCCGGCATATTTCATGCGGGATTACTTCTCTTTCAGTTCTCGGGTTTGACTCCGCCGTCCGCGCTGATACCTCCGGCGGACTTGTCGATTATTACGTATTCTCCGTCGCTGATCTTGTCGATGGCGATCTTAACCGCCTTTTTGTCGCGATAGTCGTGATCGACGATGGCGTCGGCCTGGGCTCTGTCGAGATCCTTGTTTCCGGTGGCGTTCTTTTCGGCGTATTTGCGCTGAGCGACGTATTCGTCGGTGATGATGCGGGCGCATTTCGAGGTGGCAAGCGCCAGCTGATAGCGGTTGTATTTTCCTTTTGTCAGTTTTGCAATGGTCGGATAAAGCATATTTCAAACTCCTTCTGAGTGTTTATTCCTGTTCGTCGGTTTCCGGCTCGGCTCCCAGCTTTGCGGCGAGAGTCTCGGATTTCAGCGCCGAAAGAATCACGTGTCCGGAATCCGATACGATGACCGCACGGGTCTTTCTGCCGCAGGATACGTCGAGGACCATCCCGTTTTCGCGGGCGTCCTGGATCAGTCTTTTTACCGGAGAAGAATCGGGTCCGGCGATCAGTATTATGCGGTCGGCGGCGACGATATTTCCGTAGCCGATATTAATGAATTTCATCTGGACAGTCAGTATCCTTTCGTGCAGAGTCCAATAACCGATTATAGATAGTATATTATACTATTATTCTTCGTATTTGTCAAGATTAAACTCTTTTCCGTTCATTTTTCGCGCCGGGCTGTCGACGCTGCGCCGCGTTTTTTCGCGCCCCGCGGGCCGTGAAAAGGCGAAAAAACCTCCAGCGCGGGAAAAATCGGCGAAAAATCGTTTTTTCTGACAAAAAAGTCTTGAAAAATCGCAAAAAATATAATAAAATATATTGATTAATTTTTCGATCCGTATGGAGGTAGTATCAATGGTAACAGCCGGCGATTTCAAGAACGGCGTAACTTTCGAGCTTGACGGCAACGTATTTCAGGTCATCGAGTTCCAGCACGTAAAACCCGGAAAGGGAGCCGCGTTCGTGCGCACAAAAATGAAGAACGTCATCACCGGTGCGGTCATCGAGCGTTCTTTCAGCCCCACAGACAAATTCGACAGCGCCTACATCGAGAGGAAGGATATGCAGTATTCCTACAACGACGGCGATCTGTATTACTTTATGGATATGGAAACCTTCGATATGGTCCCGCTCAACAAGGACGTTCTTCCCGATTCCTTCGCCTTCGTGAAGGAGGAAATGATGTGCAAACTCGTTTCCTACAAGGGAAAGGTCTTCTCGGTGGAACCGCCGACCTTCGTCGAGCTTGAAGTCGTCGACACCGATCCGGGCTTTGCCGGGAACACCGCGACCAACACGCTCAAGCCGGCGACCCTTGAAACGGGCGCCCAGATCAAGGTCCCGCTTTTCATCAACGTAGGAGAAGTTATAAAGATCGACACGCGCACCGGAGAGTATCTCTCCCGCGCTTCCAAATAATCATCCGGCGGAGGTAAAAGATGGAACTCAAAGAAAAAGCGGCATATCTCAAGGGCCTTGCGGACGGTCTCGAATTTGACAAAACCACAGCCGAGGGCAAGCTCCTCGTCGCTCTGATCGACATCGTAAACGAGCTCGCGACAGAGGTCGAAGGCACTCAGGAGGACGTCAACTATCTGAACGAGTACGTCGAGGAGATCGATCAGGATCTCGGTGACGTCGAAGAAGCGATCTTCGGCGACGACGAAGACGACGAGGATTTCGATCCGGACGATTACTTCGACACCGACGACTTCGAAGACGAGGAAGACGGAGAGGAAGACTCCGAAGACAAGGACAACTGAGAATGATCTTTTTCCGGGGCCGGAAACGGCCCCGGAAAAACAATTGTATCTTATGGCAAACGCCGACGGCGAAAAAAGAGAAATAATACTCGGGAGGATCATAGCGGCGCTTCTGCTGCTGTGGCGTTTTTTTCTGCGTTTTCTCGTTTGCTCGGCCGTCGCTCTCGCCGTTCTTGCGATCATGGGAAAACCGCTTTGGTACGCCCCTCTCATCGGCGCCGCCGCGGCGGTCCTCTGGACGGTCGTCTACCGGCTTCTGCTCCGCCTCCTGATCGCTCTCGGCAGATCGGGCGGCTGACCGCGTTCGGTTTTCCTTTTCCCTTTACTTTTCACTTTTCACTATTCACTGATATTTTGCGGGCGTGGCGGAATTGGCAGACGCGTTGGATTTAGGATCCAATACCTCACGGCGTGCAGGTTCAAGTCCTGTCGCCCGCACCGAAATAAAAAGCGCGGGGGCGATGCCCTCGCGCTTTTTATTTCGGAACGAGCATTTAATGGCGCAGAACCCGAATTTTCGCGTAGCGAAAATTCAAGGTCCGGCGACAGAATCGTTGCGAACGCGCATAAAACTTGCGCCGGATTGTTCAACTCCTGTCGCCCGCACCGAAAGAAAACAGGGGATGTTGAAAAACCAGCGCATCGGGTTTTTCAACATCCCCGTACTTTTATCGTATGTTTTGAGTTGCTTGTATTACGTCTTCCGAAAACAGGCAAACCCGGTGCTGTTATTGCGCACCTGTCAGCGCT
>CACZSP010000234.1 GCA_902783905.1 uncultured Ruminococcus sp. | reverse complement strand
GTGCCGTTGGCGGCGATCTTCTTCGCCTCTTCGATACCGACCTCGTTCTGGGTGGCGGCGGGCATGACGATATCGGCCTTGACGCCCCAGGGCTTCTCGCCCGGGAAGTATTTGGCGCCGAATTTCTTTGCGTACTCTTCGATAGACGTCGGGTTGTTCGATGAACGCATCTTGAGCATGAAGTCGATCTTTTCGTCGGTGGAAACGCCTTCGGGATCGTAGACGTAGCCCTTGCGCCCCGAGATCGTGAGGACCTTCGCGCCGAGTTCCTTCGCTTTCTTGCAGATACCCCAGGAAACGTTTCCGTATCCCGAGACGACCATCGTCTTGCCCTTGATCGAGTCTCCGAAATGATCGAGGACTTCGTTCAGGTAGTAGATCGCGCCGTAGCCGGTGGCTTCGGGTCTGATGAGCGAGCCGCCGTAGGTCCTTCCCTTGCCGGTGAGAACGCCGTTTTCGAACACGCCCTTGAGGCGTCTGTACTGACCGTAAAGATAGCCGATCTCGCGTCCGCCGACTCCGAGGTCGCCCGCGGGAACGTCGATATCCGGACCGATGTAGCGGTAGAGGGCCGTCATGAAGCTCTGGCAGAAGCGCATGATCTCGGAGTCGGATTTGCCGGAGGGATCGAAGTCGGATCCGCCCTTGGCGCCGCCGATGGGCATGCCGGTGAGGGCGTTCTTGAAGGTTTGTTCGAAGCCGAGGAAGCGGATGATGCCGGGATATACCGAAGGAGCGAAGCGAAGACCGCCCTTGTAGGGGCCGATGGCGCCGTTGAACTGGCAGCGGTAGCCGGTGTTGGTGTGAACGTTGCCGTTGTCGTCGGTCCAGCAGACGCGGAACGTGAACATTCTTTCGGGGGTGACCATGCGGTTGAGCAGGTCTGCTTTTTCGTATTCCGGATGCCTGTCGATGACCGGAGAGAGAGACGAGAGGACTTCTTCCACAGTCTGAATGAATTCGGGCTCGGAAGCGTACTTCTTCTTTACGTTTTCGATAACACTTTCAACATAAGCGTTCATCGTTTCTTCCTTCCTTGAACTTCGGATTCGCCGGCGGTAAACGAAACGCTCCCGCACGCGCGTGAATAAAAAATATATTTTATTATACTCCCGTCAATATTGTTTGTCAAGAAAAAAATCGAAATCCCTTTTTCTCATCAATAAAATGTAAAAAAAACTTGACACCGCGCCGCGTTTAGGGTACAATATAATCACATATACTCGAAAGGAGTCACTTTTATGAAAAAAGTTTTGACAATCGTACTTTCCGCGATCGTCGTCCTCGCTCTCTTCGTTCCGGCGCTTGCCGCTCCGGCTACCGATCTCACGGGTGAGGCCAAGGTCGCTACCGTTATCGAAATGTATTCTCAGCAGCTTCCGATCGTCAGACTCGACGCTCAGTTTATGGCTGCGCCGGACTATCTGAATTCGGCTGCCGACGAAGGCTGGAAGGATCCGGGAACCGGCACGAGAAGCATCAACATCGACGGTGTTCCCGAATGGAAGCCCTATTTCAACGACGATTTCCTTTATGAGATCGACGACGGATTCGCTTCCTTCGACTATCCCTGCATCTGGTCGAACATTCCCGGACCGATGAGATACTCATTCACCGTCGACAAGGACGACATTTACGAGTTCGTCATCGTCGGTGCCGCTCAGATCACAGAAGCGAATGTGGACAATGACGCCAAAGACCGCGGCTTCAGCATCTCGGTCGACGGAGGAGACAAGGTCCAGGTCAACATCTCCGACACCCTTGCAGCCTTCAGAAGTTACACCTACACCTACGATATGAAGGAAGAGCAGGCGGCCCAGATCAAGACGACAAACGGAGTCAACTCGCAGAACTATCAGATGTGCTACATCTACAACATCGAGATGCCGCTGACCAAGGGCGAACACGTTTTCGAATACTGGCACCTCGAATACTCCGGAGAGAACAATCTTTCCGAGGTCAACGGCTCCAGACTGAACTATGCCGGCGCATACGTACAGCGCGCTCTCTCTGAAGCAGAGCTTGCCGCTTACACCTATCCGGAGATCACCACCGTTGAGGTGACGACTCCCGAAGTCACCACCGCCGGTGAGCCCGAAGTCACCACTCCCGAGGAGAAAGAGTCCGAGACCCAGGCGTCTCCCGAACCCACGACTCCCGTGACGACCGACGCAAAGACCGTAGAGACCACCAAGCCCGCAGAGAGCACCAAGAAGGGCTGCGGCGGATTCGCCGGAGCCGGCGTCGTACTCGTTGCGATCCTCGGCACCGCGATCGTCTCCAAGAAGCGCGGATAATCAGGCCGTAAAAAAATACGCCGGGCAGGCTTTTTGCCCCGCCGGGCGGTTGAATGGCGCCGCCGGGACCCCGATCTCAGGGTCCCGGCGGTTTTTTCGTTTATCGTTTAGGCAGTATTTTTCCGATATCCGAGAGCGCGCGTGTGCCGAAGGTCAGGCGCACGACCGCCTCGTAGGGAATCGTGACCGGTTTCCCCGCCCAGCGCAGGTCGTTTCCGAAGCGCTGAAAGCGGAGAGAAACGTCCGAACAGTCGGTGACGAGACCGGTGAGCAGGGTGATCGCCCGGTCGTCGGTCGAGCCGCATTCGAGGCAGACGGGACAGACGTTGTTGACCAGATAGGCAAATATCTGGGAAAAGGTGTCGATTTCAATCGGGGGCACCTCGAGGGAATCGAAGACTCCCTCACGGTCGGCTATCCGCCGTGCAAAGTCTCCCGCCGGAACGGCGTGTCCCACGTTTTCGAATCTTTCTATCAGGCAGCCGTCGAGAGACATGCCCGATTCTATCATTGAAAGGAAGAGCCCCTCAGAACTTTTAACCGGGAGCAGGTGCCTGTATTCGTACTCGAATTTGTTCAGGACCGAACAGAAAAGGCGCCCGGATATGCAGTTTTCGATGGTTTGTCTGATCTGTTCACCGTTCACTTCCCGATCCTCCCGTGTCTTTTACTTTGCGTGTATATAGTATATCACATTCGCCGGGAAAAAACAAGATTCGTTTTAGGGACCGTCATACGGAGGATGATCGGGGTGAAAGCGGGCAGTGGGAAGGGCTTCGCGCCTGCCGGCGCTCGCAGTGAAGACGCGCCTTCGGCGCTAATGAAGACGTGCTTCGCACTGGTGAAGACGCGCCTTCGGCGCTAATGAAGTGT
>CACZSP010000233.1 GCA_902783905.1 uncultured Ruminococcus sp. | reverse complement strand
GATTTTTTAATTATTCATTTAAGCCGATATCCCTCAAAAGTCCTGTTCGCACATCCCGCCGGTGTTGATATACAGCACGTCGGACGCGCCGGGATGATTCTCAAGATATTTCGTCATACCGTAGAAGGCGTTGATATTGTAGGTCGGGTCGAGAAGCACTCCGTCCTTTTTTTCGGTCTCGCGGCGCAGTTTGAGAAGCTCTTCGTCGGGTCGACCGTAATCGTTCTTCCCGCAGTCGAGGACCTCGACCGCCGGGACGGGCGACGGGAAGGGAGAAATTTCAGCGGAAGCTTCGGAAAGCAGTCCGGTTATTCCGCGTCCGGCTCCGCGCGTCGTGTTGCCGACGGCAAAGACGGTGACGGGAGGCATTGCAATCCCGTAGGATGAAAGGACCGCCGATCCGGCGGCGACTCCCGCCGCCGTCGTCCCGCTGGCGCAGGGAAGAAAGATCCGCTCCGGCAGTACCGAGTAGCCGTCGAGCCGGGCCATCGCCTCGGCGACGACTCCGGCGTAGGCGCGGACGGCTCCGGGAGAGTGACCCGCGTTCGGAACCAGGAAGACCTTTTTTCCCTCCGCCTCCAGCTCCTTTTTATATCCGTCGAGCTTGAGAAGGGCGGCAAAGCTTCCGGCGAAAACGATCTTCGCGCCGGCAGCGGCGGCAAGGGAAAGATTGTTCCTTTTCGATCTGTAATCCTCTCCGGGATCGTCGGAGGTGATAAGAATATGGCATTCGATGCCGAGAAGGGAGGCGACAGAAGCGCTGACCCTTATATGATTCGAATAAAGACTGCCGACGGTCAGAAGCACGTCTGGTCTTTCGCGTATTATCGACGGAACGAGATATTCGTAAAACCTGACCTTGTTTCCGCCGAAGGCGAAATCTCCGGGGTCGTCCCGCCACATCCAGACGGTGTGACCGCCGGGACAGGAGCGCAGCCGGACAAGTCCCGATTCCAGGTGCAGAAGCGGATACCGTTCTTTGCAGGGGAGCAGTTCGGGAGTCATTTCGCGGTTCCTTTCATTTCGTCGCGCAGGCGCGCTCTGTCGAGCTTGCCGTTGCGGTTGCGGGGCAGTGCGGGAAGATAACGGAAGACGTGAGGGATCATATATTTCGGCAGGAGCGACGCGAGCCCGCGGCGGACCGACTGAGTCTCGTCGGAATCGGCGGAGAAAAACAGGACGATCTTTTCCCGCTCCGCGTCGTACAGACAGCAGGCCCCGGTGACCGCGGGGAGCGACAGCGCCGCCGTCTCGATGTCTCCGAGCTCGATGCGGTGTCCCATGTGCTTTATCTGGCTGTCTTTTCTCGAAACGCAGACGATGTTTCCGTCGGGCAGTATTTTTCCGGCGTCGCCGCTGAAATAAACTCTCCCGGTGAAATCCCCGAGAGTGACGGTGCGGAAGACCGACGCCGTCTTTTCCGGGTCACCGAAATATCCCTCGGCAAGCCCGTCTCCGGCGACGCATATCTCGCCGCTTTCGCTTTCCATCCCGGTTTCGGGATCGACGATAAATACCCTTGTTCCCGGGAAGGGTTTCCCAACCGGGAGCGTGAAATCGTCGGGAATATCATCCGGTACGGTGTAATAGCAGGAGTTGCCCGCGACCTCGGTCGATCCGTAAAGGTTGACGAAACGCGCGCCGGGCAGCGCCTTCTGCCAGATCTTCAGATATTTGACGGGCATTTTTTCGCCGACGAACAGGACGTTTCTGAGATATTCCGGCATGCCGGCGGCAAATACGTTGAATCTGGCGGCTATCGAAAGAGCCGACGGGACCCATACTATCGTGCCGACGCGGTATTCGTTGAGTATCGAAATGAGATTGACCGGGAATGAAAAGTACTTCTGCGGTATCAGAACACAGGTGGCGCCGAGGAAGACCGTGGCGAAAAGATCCTTGGTCGACGCGTCGAAATAGAAGGGGATCTGGTTGCCGAAAACCTCGTTGGGCGAAAAGCCGAAGGCGTCGACGTAAGCGGAAATGAAGGAGGTCATGGCGCGGCGGGACTTTACGACCAGCTTCGGAGTACCGGTGGAGCCGGAGGTGAAGATGCCGAACATGGGAAGTTCGGGCGCCCGTTCGGGAAGGCACTCGGGATCGGCGGGTGCGAGATCGGCCGCCGGATCGATCACGGCAATATCCACAGCGTCTCCCGGGACCGCTCTTGCGTGAGATATCACGGCGTCGGGGCGGCAGACGTCCAGCATCGACGCGATGCGTTCGTCAGGAAGCTCGGAGTCGATCAGGGTATACCATCTTCCGGCCGCGATGCATCCGAATATCGCGCAGACGGTGTATACGTCCCTTCCGGCAAAGACCGCGACGGGTCTTCCGTCTCTTTCCGGAGGAAGCGCGCCCGCGATCCCGAGGGTCCTGTCGAAAAGCTCGCGCCAGGTCACCGACGCTCCGCCCGCTTCGGCAAACGCGGTCTTGTCCGGCGTCAGGCGGGCGTATTTTTCAAGTGAAAGAATGATTTCGTTTGAGTTTTTCATATTATTTTGGAGGGTAGACGAAGTTCGACGAGTCGTATCCGATGCCGTAGGCGCCGAATATCACTATCGCGGCGACGCAAAGCAGTTCAAGACAGATACGGAGGACGGGCCGGGAGGAGAGAAGCTTTCTCACTGCGCGGCAGTCGTCCTTTTTTTCCTCGCAGAAGGAAATAACAAAGATCGCGGCGGTCCCGGCGAGGGCCGGCAGGAGCTTGAGCAGAAGCGCGGCAGCTCCGCCGTCGGACGCGATCCTTTCGGAAAGCGAACCGAACCCGGGAGCGAAAAACATTTTGAAATAAAAGGTCATCGCCGCGCCGACAGAGGGCGCCTTCGAGATGACGCGGGTCAGGGTGATCACGATGAAGGTCCGGACCGAGCGGAAGACCCGCCATACGGCAAGCCGGTCCATCCCGAGCGGCTTGCGGATCTTAACGAAAAGCGGCTCGAGGAATGTCGAGATCATTATGACCGTTCCGTTGAAAACGCCGAAAAGGATCTCGCCCCAGTTGGCGCCGTGCCAGATTCCCACAAGCGTGAAAAGAAAGAGGGACAGAAGACCGACCGGAAGGGTCTTGGCGACGAATTTCCCGAATTTCTTTTTCAGGAATTTCGAGAATCTCGCAAACCGTCCGGACAGCGCCATCGGATAGAAAACGTAATCCTTCAGCCAGTCGGAAAGAGTGATGTGCCAGCGGTTCCAGTAGTCGGTAAGATCGGTCGCGAAATAGGGCCGGCGGAAGTTCTCGCCGAGCTCGATCCCGTAGCATTCGGAGATTCCGCGGATAAAGTCGATGCTCCCCGAAAAACTGGTGTACAGCTCGATGCCCCAGGCGATCATCCGCAGCCATATCTCGGCGCCTCCCATCTCGGCGTGCGACGAGGCGAGCCCCGCGACGAATGGAGCCACCGTTCCCGAAACCACCAGCTGCTTGAAAACGCCCCAGAGGGCGAGACGCAGTCCGTCGGCGAAGGATGCGGGATCGAAGGAATGGGGTGCGGAAAAGGCGGGAGATATCTTTTCGTATCTCGGTATAGGTCCGTTGGTGACGTGCGGGAAATAGGTCATAAAGAGCGCGAATTTCGCGAAATTCCGCTCAGCCGGGTATTTTCCGCGCCCGACGTCGACGACGTATCCGACAGCCGCGAAGGTGTAGAAAGACAGTCCGAGAGGGACGGCAAGCTTCAGCGCGGTAAAGTTTTTCCCCGCTATGGCGAAAACGTTTTCAAGTACGAAATTGAGGTAAAAGAGAACGGCGAGAATGCCGAGATCGGTAATTACCGCGGCAGACACGAAAAATTTCTTTTTGCGGGCGTTTTTCGACTGTTCCTTTTTAAATTCCTCTTTCGGGAGAGTTTTTTTCAGTTCTCCCGAACGCGCCGCAAAAGAGGCCGCCGTTTTTGCGGCGCCGAGGGCGCAGAAAAAGGTCACGACCGACGAGACCGTGACGTATATCGCGTTCGCGATGCCGGAAAAGAGGTAAAACACCACGCTGGCGGCAAGGAGAACGTATGGCTGCCACTTCTTCGGGAGAAGATAGTAAAGCAGGAGCGACGCCGCGAAAAAGGCGGCGAACTCGAAAGAAATGAAACTCATAATTCCTTAATCGACGCACGTCGGCACGTCGGCGACGCGCCGGCGCCGTTCCGGGGGACGGATATCACGCCCGCCGTGTTTTTATTCGTTCTGAAGGCGGTCGACGAGGCGTACAATGGCTTCCGCCGAATTGAAGTTTTCCGGAATGAGATCAACGACGGTAATCGTTATGTCGAAGGTGTCGTTGAGTTCTCCGACGAGTGTGACGATATCGAACGAATCGAGCAGGTTGTTGTCGATGAGAGCGGTTTCGGTCTCATAGTCGATATCGGGGTTGATGTCTTTGAGAATCTGGATGATCTGTTCTATCACGGCTTCCTCCGTAAAAAATCTGAAATATTATTTTCCAACGCAGAATTTTGAAAAAATAGTGTCGATAACGTCGGCGCTGACGGCGCCCGCTCCGCGCCCGTCGAGTGCGGAAAGCCGCTCCGCGGCTTCTTCGAGACATACCGAGCAGACGTCGGCGCAAAACCCGTCGCCGAGTGCCCCGGCGGCGTCTTCAAGCGCTTCGCGGCATTCCTCCAGGGCGGTAAACTGGCGGGCGGTTGAAATTACAGGGTCGCGGCCCGGGTCGGTCTCTCCGTCGGTGAAAAGCGAAGAGACGAGTTTTGCAAGGCGTGAAAGAGTATCGGGATCGGAAGATGATATTTTCGTCCTGATGGGGAACCTTTCCCAGAGTTCCCGGGCCGATTCCCGGGCGGGCCCGAGATCGCAGCGTGAGAGTATCGCCACCGTCCTGCCCGGTGCGTCCGCGACCTGTCGGGCGATCAGTTCTCCGTCCTCGCCCGGATCCGAGGCTGAGTCGATAAGGAAGAGAACGAGCTCGGCCGACGAAAGACGCCCGAGCGCCCGGTCGATGCCGATCCTTTCTATTCCGTCTCCGGCTGACGCGCGTATGCCGGCGGTGTCTGAAAGCCGGAGCGTTATCCCGCCGAAGGACACGGTGGATGTGAGCACGTCGCGCGTCGTTCCGGCGACGTCGGTGACGATGGCGCTCTCCTCGCCGGTCATCGCGTTGTAAAGGGTGCTTTTCCCGGAATTCGTCTTGCCGACGATGACCGTTTCGATGCCCTCGGCTATCGCGCGCCCTGTTTTCCAGGAAGCGGAGAGGCGTTCCGTCCTTCCGATAAGGTCCTGAAGGCGGGTTTTGATCTCCTCCTCGGGTATCGATCCGAGATCCTCCTCGGGAAAGTCTATCCTCGCGTAAAGGTCGGCGAGAAGCCCGGTTATTTCTTCTCGCAGAGAGACGCATTCCCGCGAAAGAGTCCCGGAAAGACCGGCTCTCGAAAGCTTCAGCTGCGCGTCGGTGCCGGCGTCGAGGAGCAGTCCGAGAGATTCCGCCTCGTCCAGCGATATCTTTCCCGCGGCGAAGGCGCGGCGGGTGAATTCCCCGGCCTCGGCCTGTCTTGCCCCGGCGAGAAGCGCCGTACGCAGAACGGCCGCCGACACGAGAACTCCTCCGTGGCAGCAGATCTCGAGGGTGTCTTCCCCGGTAAACGAGCGCGGGGATTCGTAAAAGACCGCAAGCGCCGTGTCCGCCGTTTCTCCGGCGTCGGCCGTACCGGGAGGGAATACCACCCGTCCGAAAACGCTCGTTCTCGGAGCCGATTCGGGACGCGTTTTTCCGGCGGGGACGAATATCTTCCTGGATATCTCCCGGCAGTCGGGCCCGGATATCCTTATCAGCGCCACGCCTCCCTTTCCCCGCGGGGTGGAGACGGCGGCGATCGTATCGGTCAGTTTATCGAAAGAATCAGTCATCGTAGGGAAGGGTCAGCAGGGTGACGGCACGGCAGAGGTTGGAAAGAACGACGGTGTGTCCGCCGTCGGCGCTCTCTCCGTCGAGAGTCCAGACGGTCCCCGAGGGCAGCCGGAATTCGGCGGAGGACGCCTTGAAGAATTCGATGAGATCGCAGTCGAGGTCGGACGTCATCACGGCGGTGACTATTCGGTTGAACTCGACGATGTCCCGGGGGGCTTTTACGAGTATTATTTCGAATTTTCCGTCGCTTATATCGACGCAGTCGTCCGAAAGACGGACGATTCCTCCGACCGAATACGAATTGCAGACGCCTCCGAAAACGTAGTCGCCTTCGAAGGTCCTTCCGTCCGCGGTGACCGAGGCGTGAATCGGCGTTATCCTGAAAAAGTCGCGGATCCCGGTGAAAATATAGGTCAGATGCCCGAGAACGTTCTTGACCGACTGGGGAGTTTCGTACGACGCGGCGGTAAACGCGCCGAAAGAGGCGATATAGGTGAAATATCTGTCCGGCCCGAAGCGTCCGACGTCGACGGCTATCCCCTTTTTCGCCTTTACTGCGCGGGATATTCCCTCGGCCGCCTCGACCGGATCGAGGGGAATGCCGAGACCGGAAGCGAAATCGTTGGTGCTTCCCGCCGGAATGTATCCTATCGGGAGTCCGGAACCCGACGAAACGGCTCCGGCTATAACTTCGTTTAGAGTCCCGTCGCCTCCCATGCAGATAATACAGTCGTATATCTTCGGCGATGCCGCGGCGGCAAGGCGCGTCGCGTGGCCCTTTCGCCGGGTGAAGACGACGGCGGGGATTATCCGGTTCCTTGTGAAGGTATCGACGATGTCGTATAGCGAATCGCGCGCCTTGAGAGTTCCCGATACCGGATTAATTATCAGCAGTGCTCTTTTCATCGTCCTTTTCTCCGGATTCCTCCGCCGCTTTTCTGAATTCCTCTTCCGTGACCAGAAACCCGAGCGCGGCGGCAAAGGCCTTCGCGCTCATCCCCCCGGGCAGACCGAACCGCTTCCCGAGCGAGTCGCGCCGTGCGGCCGAGTCGCGGGCTCCGCAAAGCCCGTATTCGTACAGAAGCGCGGGAGTGACCGAACCGCCTGCGGGAGGATCGTCCGACGCGAAGGGTTCGAACAGCCGGCGCAGAAGCCGCCCGTCCTGTCCCTCCACCCCGAGGAAACCTTCGGCGGAGTCTTCCTTCTTTCTTCTTTCGCGTCCCCTGATCCGGGGGACGTAAAGCATTATCCGCCTCTCGGGCGGTATCATCCCGCAGAGATTCGAGCGTATCACGCCTCCCGCTCCGTCGGGATCGGTCAGAAGTATTATCTTCGTTTTTGCCGAAAGCGCCCGGATAAGCGCCCGCTTTTCGGCGTTTTTGAAGACGGCGAAACCGTCAGTCGTGATTATCTTCGCCTCTATGACGCCGCTGAGCGTCTGTCTGTCGTAGCGCCCTTCGACTATGACGGGGAAGGGGATCTTCAGCTTTTCCTCCATTTTCAGTCGGCGGCTCGCAGTATGTCGCCCTCGCGCACTTCGAAGGGGACTTTGAGATAAAAGATCATTTTGGGATGAGGGACGCTTTCGGGTTCGGTTCCGTCTTCCGCGACGATCGTATCCGCCGTGAAGCGGCGGCCGGGCCTGCCGGGAGAGACGAGCTCGACGGCGTCGCCCCTGAAAAACCGGTTCCGCTGCGAAAAACCGTACAGCCCGTCCCGCACCGTTCCGTCGGCAATGGCGAGATAGGCCTTGTCCCGGACGTAGCCCGGCTTCGACACCGTCTGGGCGTTCTTCTCCGGGTCGTCGAAGTAAAAGCCGGTGCAGTACTCCCGGTGAGATACCGAAAGCAGCTCTTCGTAAAGAGCGGGATCGGGCCTGAACGAGCGGGGGTCGTTCCCGGCGCCGACGTAAGTCGCGAGGTCGACGACGGCGGTTTTGTAGGCGTTCGTCACGACGGCGGCGTAGTAGGCGGATTTGACTCTTCCTTCGATCTTGAAGGATCCGATTCCGGCTGCCGCGAGCTCTCCGACGTGATCCAGCATGCACATATCCTTCGACGACATGATGAAGGTCCCGAGCGGAGTCTCCTCCACCGGAATGCGGGTGTCGGGGCGCTTTTCCTCTATGAGCGTGTAGTTCCAGCGGCAGGGCTGAGAGCACTGTCCGCGGTTGGCGTCCCTTCCATTCAGCATATTGGACAAAAGACATCTGCCGCTGTAGGATACGCACATCGATCCGTGAACGAAGGTCTCGAGAGTTATTTCATCGGGGATTGCCTCGCGGATCCGTTCTATCTCACCGAGATTCAGCTCCCTCGCCAGAACGAGGCGCGACGCTCCGAGATCGATCCACGCGCGGGCCGCCTCGGGGCTGCATATACTCGCCTGAGTAGATATATGTATTTCCGCTCCCGGGATCTTCCTTTTCAGCAGGGATAGAACTCCCAGGTCGGTGACGATGTATCCGTCGATCCCGGCGCCCGAAATATCGTCGAGAAAGTCTTCGAGCCGCGGGTATTCGTCCGCGCGCGGCAGGGTGTTGAGCGTCAGATAGACCCGCACTCCGCGTTCGTGGGAATAAGAGACGGCTGAATAAAGTTCCTCCGCCGTGAAATTTTCCGACGCCTGACGCATTCCGAACTCCCGTCCGGCAAGATAGACCGCGTCTGCGCCGAAGCGTATCGCCGCCTCCAGCTTTTCACGGTCGCCCGCCGGGGAAAGTATCTCGGGACGGGGAAACTCAGTCTTCATAAAAGGTCATTATCCCGTTCGGTCCTATCGTGAGCAGGACGTCGGAAAGAGCGCAGTTGTGGAAGGGTATCTTTCCCGCTTTTTCCGGGAAACGGGCGGCGACGACCTGTTCAGCAGTCTGTATCTGGGTGCTGACGAGGATATGCGAAGGGTTGAGTGACAGCACGCCTTCGGCGGCGTTGTCCCGCGCCATACCGTGATGCGGCCATTTGAGGAGGTCGGGAGACGAGATCTTCTTCGACCAGGCGACAAGCATGTTGTCGAAGTTTTCGTCGGTTATCGACGCCTCCCGCTTCATGCTGTCTCCCGTCAGAACGATCTTTCTGCCGGCGTAGCTTATCTTCATCCAGACGGACGAGGCGTTGACGACGCAGGTCGCGACCTTCCCGGGCCCCGGGTTTCCGTGAAAATAGCCGTTTACGATCGTGTCGATCCCGTGCGGATCCGACCAGTCGCGGTCGGGCGGATAAAGCGAGACCTTGGCTCCGGCAAGCTCGAAATGCTCGCGCAGTGCGCCGCCGGCGAGGAAGCCGACGTTGTGTATTTTCGCGCCCTTCTGGTGAGCTTTCATCGCGGCGTCGAGCGGCGCGCGGTATTTCCTGTCGCCGTTCGATTCGTATTCCTCCGAAAGCTTCGATTCGGGCGGCAGATATACCTCTTCGAGTTCGAATCTCTCGTCCGGCACTATGCCTTCGATGGCCGCGGCGACGTGGTCGATATGAAAGTGGGAGAGTACCCAGGTGAGACGCAGCCGTCCGTTCGGATTGATCGTCTCGCGCAGCCGCAGAAGACGGTCGCGCGCGTCGGTGCAGCCCGCCATCCCGGCGTCGTAAAGCAGAACGCGGCGGTTGAGGACGAATATAAACGCGTCGGATTTGTTGATCTTTTCCGGATGCGATACGAATATCGCGCGCAGTACGCCGTCGGACGTAGCGGCGTCTTTATAAAACTTCTGATTGTCTGTCATTTCTGATTATCTGTGATCGTAAGGTACCGTCAGCGTTTCCCTGCCCGAAAGCGCCTCCGCTTCGATGGCGGCAAGGTCGAGTTTTCCCTCCTCCCGGATCACGTCGGAAAGGGATGGGTGGGTCTTCGGATGACGCGGCGTGAATACCGTGCAGCAGTCCTCGTAGGGAAGGACCGAAGTGTCGTAGGTGTCTATCTTTCTTGCGTAAGCGATTATTTCTTCCTTGTCGAGCCCTATGCAGGGACGCATCACCGGAAGCGAAGCGGCGTCGTCGGTCACGGCGATCGCCTCCATCGTCTGCGACGCGACCTGACCGAGACTTTCTCCGGTCACGAGGGCGCCGCAGCCGTCCTCCTTCGCGATCCCGGACGCGATACGCATCATCGAGCGGCGAAGAAGAAGGGTGAAAAACTCCTCGCGGCAGTTTTTCGAAAGGGCTTCCTCGAGCGGCGTCAGCGATACAACGTGCAGTTTCACGGTTCCCGACCAGCGCGCGATCTTACGGGCAAGTTCGATCACCTTTTCGCGGGCCTGTATGCTTGTGTACGGAAACGCTTCGAAGTATACCGCCTCGGGCTTGGCTCCGCGTTTTGCCGTCATCCAGCCGGCGACGGGAGAGTCGATCCCTCCCGACAGAAGAAGGAGCGCCCGGCCGCCGGTCCCGACGGGGAT
>CACZSP010000232.1 GCA_902783905.1 uncultured Ruminococcus sp. | reverse complement strand
TCGCGCAGGTCGCAAAGCTCCCGGATCATCCTATCCGTCCATTTTTCGAACGGCATCTCGATAAGCACCGCGCGGGTCCCGGAAATACAAAGCTTTTCGATTTCGGCGCATTTTCCGATGCCGGAAAAGAACGCGACTTCGGCTCCGAAATGCAGCAGGGACGGGGTTTTACCGTCGGGTATACCGGCTTCCCCTGCCCTCTCCAGAGCCCTTGCGCGGCGGGACAGGAAGGAGTCCGGATCTTCCCTTACCGGATAAAAATGCGGTGTCGCGACCATCCGGCAAACGCCCTGCGAGAGCGAGTCGGACAAAACCTCACGGGTCTGCGCGATATCCGCGCAGCCGTCGTCCAGGGCGGGAAGAAAGTGCGAGTGAAAATCTATCAACGGAGGCATCGGAATGCCTTTCAGTCTTCTTTATAAAACAGTCTTATCGCAAGCTCGCGGAGCTTTTCCTCGTCGGCGTAAAACTCCATGAACTCGGTTCCCAAAGCCGCCTGACCCTCGGGAGAAAGAATTCCGCCCGAAGTGTAATCGGCTATGTTATCGGCAATCTCGGCAAACGACGTCGCCGACGCGTCGGTGACCGTGTATCCGGCTACCGAATCGTAAAGAGAAATAAAGTAGGAATTGCCGGTGTGGGTCTTTTTCGCTTCGACCAGCTTGTCTATCACGGCGCTCATAAAGACCTTCTGACGCTCCATGCGGGAGAGGTTGCTGGAATCGGGAAGCGACTGGCGCAGACGCACGAATTCAAGAGCGTCCTCGCCCGAAAGCGTGACCGTCTTTCCTTCGGCCCATTCGGGATTGACGGAAGTCAGATCCTGGTTTACCGTCAGAGTCACTCCGCCGAGCTCGTCCGTCAGTATCTTTACGGCGTCCATCGTCAAAGAAATATAGTGGTCTATCCTGAGTCCGAAAAGCATGTCGGAGACGGCGTCGACCGTGTTCTTGCAGCTGACGTGAAGTCCGTTTCCGTAGGTGTGGGCGAGCGCCAGCTGGGCTTTTATCGTGCGGACCCGGCGCGTTCCGGTTATATCCAGAACGTTGATGTCGGTCATAGTATCACGGTTGAGATGAAGGACCGTATAGGTCTTCGCGGTGCTGTCAACAGAGACGAGAGTAACGAAATCCGCCTGCTGGGAGTTGTTGTAGGAATCGCTGTCGACGGCCTCCCCGAAGGTGTCGAGACCGATGATCAGAATATTCGTCAGCTCCTTGCGCTGCATATACTTTTTCCCGCCGATGGTGACGCTCTGAAGCTCCTTGTAGCTGTCGGAAGCGGATTTACCGGTCTCGTCGCCGGGCCTGAAAAAGATCTGCTGCAGCTTGTCCGCGTTGACGATCAAGAGGACCAAAGCGACGGCAATAACGATCAGGACCAGCGTCCCGATAATATATACAGAGCTTTTTTTGGATTTCATATTTTTTCTCCGTATTACAGCAACGGGGGTGTTAAAAAAGCGGACTCTTTTAACACCCCTGCAGGGATAATTCAGAAAAGAATTATCATTTTATCAATTAATGCAATCACGCACAAAACGCGTGCGTTAACTGACTGTTATTTCGCCGGAAAATGGCCTTTTCGGGTTGTTTCCGGCAAAAAAGGGATCGATTGTCCGGGCTCATAACAAACGACCTGAGGACGCACCTCGAGAGTGCATCCTCAGTCATTTATTAAATGGATGGTTCAGTTTTCTTTGGACTTCTTGACCATAACGACAACGACTCCGACAGCGGCAGCCGAGAGAACGGCAATTCCGCCGAAGAGGATGGCGTTGGAAGAGGTCGCGGGCGAGGGAGCGTAGTCGGAAGTGGCTGACATAAGGGCGATCGGGCAGAGGGTGTCGAACTTCGCGGTGAAGGTGCCGTTTCCGTTGTTGGTCACCTTGGCGGTGTCGATCATAGCCCAGGTGGTTCCGTCGCAGGCGTAGATGACGGCGGGAGCCTTGTCGGCAGCGGCAAGACCGGTCTTGAAGGTGATTTCAAGATATTTGCCGTTTCCGATAGCGTTTCTGATGTTATCCGAGACCTTGAGATAGAAGAGGTCGCTGACAACCATGTTGCGCTCGTCGTAGTTGGCGTTGGCAGCCGCGGCGTAAGCTTTGAGCTTGTCCTTCTGCTGGGTCTGGGGCTTGCCTTCGGAAAGATCGGCGTAGGCCGTTTCGAGCTTCGGCTTCGCTTCGGCGTCGCTGTTTCTGTCGGCGTACGGGATGAGCTTGCAGACGGTGGCGTCGGCAGAGTCGACTACGTTGCCGTTGGAGTCCTTGACAACGGCGACCTTGCCGTTAGCATCGGGAACGAGTTCCGGGGCGTTCTTTGCTGTAACGCTGGGCGTGAAGAACGACGCGCCTACCGAGAGGGCGCAGGAAATCACGACCATCGTTGCCATCAGAACAGCAAAAATTCTTTTCATTTTGTTCCTCCTTGCCCGCACTTGACGGGCAGATTTAAAATTATTTTTTTCTATTCTTTTTAAGACTTCCGATAATATCGGACAGTTTTTCGCGTTCTTTTTTCTCCTCGCTGTGATAGGAGGAGTATTCGGGCGGGACGTTCGAGTGAGTGTTGTAAACGAACCCGAGCAGTCTGACCTTCGAGAATTTCAGGCGTCTGACGGTCTCCTTGAGCTCGCTGCGGCGTGTGACTTTGTTTCTGACCACAACGACGATACCGTCGAGATACTTTGTGATTATCACCGCGTCCGACACGTCGAGCACCGGCGGCAGGTCGACTATCACGTAATCGAAGACCTTTGCCAGCGTCTTGAGCAGGACCTCCATCCGGGCCGAACCGATAAGCTCGGCGGGGTTGGGCGGGACGTTGCCCGCGGGGAAAAGCGTCAGATTTTCGCTGAGAACGTGTTCGACGAAGATGTCCTCCGGCTTTTCCACCTTGTGGGCGAGATAATCTGAAATGCCGTTCTTTACGGTGATCGACAGCGTTTGCGCCATATTGGACTTGCGAAGGTCGGCGTCGACGAGCGCGACCTTCCTGCCGTCCTCGGCCAGCGAATAGGCAAGGTTTATCGAGGTATATGATTTTCCCTCCTGGGGATGGGAGCTGGTGATGCCGACCACCTTTCCGCCGTCCTGATC
>CACZSP010000231.1 GCA_902783905.1 uncultured Ruminococcus sp. | reverse complement strand
CGGCATGAACTTTTATAAACGGCAATAACTGCTAATAACGACTGACATTCAGAAACGGCGGCGGCACCCGAAGAAGCGTCCGCGCCTCTGCCTTCTCCGGATGGAACGCCTCCGCTTCGCGGAGCCGCGGGGGACCGCGACAGCGGTGGATGAGGGTTACCGAAACGACTAGGGAATCACTGAATAATTCGATGTGTCCGGCAGGCGCCGGACGTGAAAAGATACCGAAAAACCGCTGAATCAAAGGAGCCGCTTAATTTCCCCCATTTTCTTCGGGGTTTTTAAGCAGCTCCTTTTTTGCCTTTATGCAATCCCTTGCTGCCGGACCTTTTTCGCAAAGGCGTCAAGAAGAGGCAGAAGCTCGTCGATCACCTCCGCGTCGGTACGCAGATCCGGCCTGTCGCACCAGACGCAGGTCATCCAGCCGTCGAGCATTCCCCTCCGCGAAGGCGTGTCGAGCGTCCTGCCGGGCGCTTCCGGGGCGCCGAACGACCAGACGTCCCATTCCTTTTCGATGCTTTCGGGATTTGACTTGACGTACGCCTGCGGCGGCGTCGATCTCGCCTTTTCGGTCAGCACGTAATAGCAGAAGACGCTGTCTGCCCCCGTGATCCGGTGACCGCGGTCGGCGACGTCGCAGGGCGTCACGAAAGCCGGCTTTGCCGACCAGAACTGGACCGCGAATCCTTTTTCGAACTGCACGTGACCGGCGTCGGCGTATTTCCACCCGGTGTCCGACTCGCGCATGAACTCGTCGTTCCATGCCCTGACGCTGTCGTATCCGAGAGCGCGCATCCGCCGGTACAGCCGGTTCATATAAAGGACGAACATATCGTATGCGACGGCCGTTTCTTTTCCCGTTATTTCCCGGGCGCGCTCCGCCCAGGTGTCGAGCTGCCCCCATCTCGGTTTGACCGAGGTATCGACCGCCGCGGGAACGAATCCAAGCAGCTCGTCTCCTCCTATGTCAACCGCGCGGCAGCCGAGCGTGCGGAAAAATCCGGCACATCTGTCGAGAAGTTCCTCGGCAAAGGCGACGGCGACCGGGTTTGCAAGGTCAATCCCGCGGGAAAAAGAGTGATTGTTCGTCCCGCATACCCGGGATACCCGGCCGTCCGTTGAAAAATACGATCCAATGCCGTAGACCCGCGAGGGTTCGGGAATGTCCGTCAGTTCTTTTCCGTCGGCAAAGAAATGATACTGTTCATCCCGACAAAGCACCTCGTATCTCACCCCGTCGTGCGAAAAGGAAACCCCTCCGTCGCGGGCCCTGTCGTGGAAGCGCGCGACGGCAAAGTTTAAATGCCCGGGAGAATCGAACGACGGGATGATCTCGACTCCCGCCGCTGCCGCGCAGGCGGAAATCTCGCGCAGTTCTTCGCAGGAAAGAAAACGCCCGTCCGTCGCAAGACTTCCGACCGGCCCCTGGGTGCAGAGCTCCCCCTCTCTTCCCGGAAGCCACTCAAAGCCGGGGACTTCGATCCCGAAGCCCATATCCTCCGAAAAATGCAGCTGGAGGAAATCCATACCGCGCGACGACAGTTCTCCTATGAGTCTGCGGATCTGCCCGGGAGCGAAATATTTCCTTCCGATATCCAGCATCACGCCCGCCCGGGGCGCCGAAACCTTTTTTTCTTTCATTTTTTTTATCCTTGACTGTTATACCCGATTGGATTATAATATTTTAAAAGACAATTTCCGGAGTCAGTTATGAACGATTTTTACGCCGGCTTCTGCCGCAAAAACATCGACCCGCCCCACGGCTGTCCCGTAGCCGGGTATTTCGTACCGAGATCGGTAAAGGGAAAGCTCGACGGACTGGAGGTAAACGCCGTCGCCCTCAGATCGGGCTCGGACGCCGCCGTCATCATTGTCTGCGATCTGCTCGATATCGGCTCGACGGACTTCGCAGACGAATGCCGCGGATCGGTCTCGGATGCCGCGGGGATCCCCGCGGACGCCGTTTTCATCAGCTGCACGCACACCCACACCGGCCCTTCGACCGATATCGAAAGAGATCCGGAACACGCGGGACTTATCGCGGAATACAGAAAATTCTTAAAAAGCAGAATAACCGACGCCGCCGCAGAGGCGTTTGACGATCTGTCGCCGGCAAAGCTTTCGTCGGGCGTTTCTCACGCTCCGGGAATCGCCTTCGGGAGACGGTATCTGATGAAGGACGGGAGCGTAAGGACCAATCCCGGTGTCGGGAACCCCGATATCGTGCGCCCTCTCGCCGGGGCGGACGACAGGATAAGCGTGATTCGGCTGTCGCGCGACGGAAAGCCGGATATTGCCGTCGGCTGCTTCGGCGTCCATCCCGACACCATAGGCGGAGAAAAGATCTCCGCGGACTGGCCGGGATTTGCCCGGCGCACCTTCGAAGCCGCGGTCCCTTCGTCGAAATGCGTCGTACTCAACGGCGCCGAAGGGGATATCAATCACGTCAACGTGTCGCCGAAGCCGGGAGACCTGAACGGAATGATCCTGGATTTCGACGACGTAAGCAGGGGCTACTCACACGCCCGCCACATGGGCATGACGGTCGCCGGAGGAATGATGCAGGTCTGGGAAAAGCTCCCGGAGGAAGAGGATACGCGTATATCCTTCGCGATCGTCCGCGCGGACATACCTTCGAATATGCCCTCCCCGGACGAACTTCCCGAAGCCGAAAGGATCAACCGCCTGCATCTCGCAGGCAGGGACGGAGATCTTCCGTACACCGGTATGATGCTGACCACGGTCGTCGCCGAAGCGGCGAGGATGGTGGCGCTGAAGGACGGTCCCGACGCCTTCACCATGCCTTTTTCGGCTCTTGCGGTAGGAAAAAACGTCTATATCGGAATACCGGGAGAGCCCTTCAACGCCATAGGAAAGGCGCTGAGAGACACTCCCGGCGATAAAATGATCATTCCCTGCTGTCTCACCAACGGCAGCGAGGGGTATTTCCCGATGAAGGACTCGTACGCCGAGGGCGGCTACGAGTCGAGAAGCTCTCGCTTCAAAGCCGGCGTCGGGGAGCTTATCATCGACGTCTGCAGGGAAATGATCTCGTCACTCAGCCGTCGGTAACGAGCCGCGGGCATTCCTTCCCCGCCTTGTACGCGGCGATATACTCCTTCATCCACCGATAATAAGTATCTCCGTGTCCGCCTTCCATCGGCTCTATGTCCCGGCTGTATTCGGGACTGTAGTTGTCGACGAAGGCGGATTCGCCGTTTACGATGAATCTCTGCGCCGCCCATTCGTTCCACCAGGTGATGCTGACCACCTTGGGACGCGCCGCAAACGCCGTCTGCCACTGTTCGTAAAAGGTCAGTCCGCCGCGCCTTCCGACGCCCGACTGTGACATATAGCCGCGCTGTACCGCGACGCAGACGCAGACCTGTTCGGCTTTTCCTTCCTTGTCGTATGCTACGACGTTGGGATAGTTCAGGAAGGACCATTCGCTGACGCCCTGGGATTTGAGTCCCCACATCATCCGGAGAGTGATATCGTCCCGCTCGCCGTGAAGCTGGGTGACGAGGAACAAGGGCTTACCGTCCCACCATACCCAGAGATCGTCGAAACGCCCGTCGGCGTACAGCTCCTCGTATATCTTGTCCACCGTACCGTAATCGGTCGGACAGCCGCACCACATCGCCACGTACGGGGTCTGCAGGCCCTCGTCGCGCATCTCCCGGATGGTCTCCATAAGCGCAAGTCCCGGCTCCTTCACCATGGCGTCCCAGTAGACGCGGGTGTTTCCGGTGATCTTGTCGACGTATTTTCTTCCGCTCCAGGCGGGAACGGCGTTTGTGTTGTCTATTATGATGAAATCGATCCCCGCCTCGGCGAGCTGCGTCATGTGACGCCGTATGACCGATCTGTCGGTGCTCCGGTAGTAGCCGATCTCCGGCTTGGACCAGTAATGGAACTCGCCTTCGGCTCCCCAGTCGCGCTTGCCCTCCAGGACCTCCGCGATGTTTGCCGGATCGTTCCCCGATTCCTCGATGATCGGATCGAACCAGGTCGAATAGCAGATCGCCACGAGATCCTGCCGGTCCGCGATGTCGTACAGTTTTTCTTTCGGGATCTTATTTGAAATCATGACTTGCGTATCCTTTCCGAAGGTCAGTTTTTTCGTTCCGTCGGGGTTTTCCGAGACCTCGACCATCGACAGGAATTTTTCCACCGCGGGCATGATCCCGGCTTCTCCCGAGGCATCGATGACGATCCTCTCGCCGCTGACGCTTATCGAGTAACCGCCGTAGCCATAACCGTCGCGGTCGGGGTATTCGCATTCGTCCGAGCGGTTGGTCATCCCGATCAGTATCTCCCGGGCGGCGCGTGAACGCCCGCCCTTGCCGTCGTAGTCGGTCGCTATTTCAAGACGCCTGCCGAGCTTTTCGTTGAGCCCCTTGTAAAGGGCGACGGCAGCGTCCTTCTCCCATTCGGAAGCCCTGTCGCCGCGGATGACGGCGTAATCGGGTCCGTCTCCGCCCGCTATCGTGATAACGGCGGGAGGGGCGACCGATTCGCTGCCCGACCCGGTTCCGGTTCCGCTTCCGTCATCCGTATTTGCGCCGCATCCGGCAAGGAAAACTGCCGGAATGATAAGAATAATTATCAGTGCTGACAGCCGTACGTTTTTCATTCGGTTCTCCCGGTGAAACAGTCGTATCTCACCGTGTCGCCGGCGAGTGAATAATCGGGTTTTCTTCCCGCGAGGTATTCTCCGCCCCGCGGCCTTTTTACTATTATCCTGCGCGCTCCCGTCGCAAGAGCCGCGCCGAGCAGTGCGTCGCCGTCGGCACAGGGTCCGTCCAGCTCGCCGAGAAACCGCGCCTTCTTTTTGACGGCGCCGCTTTTCTTCCGCTGAGGAAACATGGGATCGAGATAAACGACGTCGGGGATGAATCCGAGCCGCGCAAGTTCGGCGGCGCTGTCCGCGCGCCGCAGCTCCATCCGGGAGCATATTTCCCGGGTCGCGGGATCGGAACGCCCCCGGCGCAACCCGTCCGACAGCAGCTCTGCCGTGACTTCGTTGTGTTCGAACATTATAACCGTATATCCAGCCGCGGCAAGGATGAAGGAATCCTCTCCGAAGCCGGCGGTACAGTCGACGGCGATCCTTCCCGACGCGGAAGTATCCGGCTTTGCGGCGCGCACTATCAGCTCGCCGCCGATATTGTTTCCGGCCGCGCGCCGCAGATACGACGAAAAATCTACCGAAAAAGCCGATCCGCCGCGGGTTATGAACAGCCCGTCCGGACGAACCGAAAGCATAAGTTCCGGACCCGGGGCGATCACCGGAAGACCGAGTCTCCCGGCGATCGCCTCTGCCTCGGCGGGAAGCGAAGGATCGGCAAAGCAGACGCCGGTAACAGACGTTTTCATAGCCCGTTCAGCGTCGCGCCGCGGCGTTCACGGTTGATAAAGAAGCTCACGCCTTCCAGAGGGAGTGCAGGTTGCAGTACGCGTATACCGCCTTTACCTCGTCGCCGTCGAGAAGAGCGAATTTCGCCTCGGGGGCTTCTCCGGGCGCGAGAGGCTTGCGCTGATTGCCCGACGTCGTCTGCACTGCGATCCACTCGATATAATGCTCGGGGAGCATGGGATGGGAAACGGCTCCGACCTTTACGGTCAGGATATTCCCTTCTCTTTCAAACGTCGGAACGTGCTTTTCGAGCGAGGCGTCGACCGTGCCCGGCACGATCTCCTTCATATTCTCTCCGCAGCATTTCAGCGGGACCTTCGTATCCTTTACGACGGCGACGATCTTGCCGCAGTGCTCGCAACGGTAGAATTTCATTTCCATTGTTTTTTCCTCCAAATTGAATTTATTATTTTATTGTTTTTTCCAAACGGTTGCCCGGCGGTCGGTTCAGTGGACCGCCGGCAAATCCCGAGCGGGTGATCAGATAAAGAATTTCCTCTCGAGGAACGCCCTCATCGGCGGAATTATCGCCGAAATGATGAAAAACAGTCCGACAGCCGAGAAAAAGGCGACGCAGTAGAGCGACCAGACGAACATCCCGGTCGAAAAGGTTATATGCTGAAAGAACTCCGCCAGCATGCAAAGCGAGCCGATGGCTATCAGCAGTCCTCCGACGATGAATATGCGTCCTTTCTTTATATAGCGCAGCATCGAGACCGTCCCCACGGTCAAAGCGCCGGTGATAAGCGTCAGCGGGAAGGCGAATGAAAGATACCAGTGCTGACCCAGCCAGAGGCAGATATACAGAAGATAACCTGCCGCCGCCGCGAAATCGACCGGCAGAAAGATAAGCGGATACCATTTTCTGAAAAAGAAGGGCAGCACCAGCACGATCCAGGAAAAAGCGATCCCGAGCATCACGGTCCCCGACCAGGACACCCGGCCGTAGGTCGTAAGGCATATTATCAGACAGATCAGGCAGGCGGCGATCATCCCGGCGGTGACCAGCCCAAGCGCCAGATATTTTTCGCTGTCCCTTTCCTTCGGGAATCTGTCGCTGTACGCGGTATAAGAGGACCCCGAATCGCCTCCGGTCTCCGGAAGAGGGGTATGACAGAGAGGGCACTCTTTTTCTCCGTCGGAAAGTCTGACTCCGCAGCGCACACAGTACATTCCGGCTACCTCCTTTTGTTGCTTTCGATATCGACGGGAAGCCCGAGTTCGACGAGTCTCGAGAAGAAGAGACGTTCAAGCTCGGATTCCCTGGTCGAGCGGATCATATTTATAAACGTTTTTCCCTGACAGGAAACCACCGAACAGTTGTTCGGATAGGAATACTGGACTCCGATGATAAATTCGAACCTGCGGACGTACGCGTCGCAGGGCGCGGGGAAGGTCACGTTTCCGAGATTCGATATATTGATGCATCCGACGCGTTCCCCGACGAAATGGTAGACAAGGCGCATCACCGGATTCTTGATAAACACCGGCATGGCGCGGATAATCCTGTTTTCCGCCGGACGTACGTTGGCTTCTATCTTTGCCGCCATGTGCTGCCGCGTCGCCTTCAGGGCGAGGGTGCGGCTGATGATCCGGCAGATCTCGTCGAAAGAATACTCCCCGAGCTTCGGCTCGAATCCCGCCGTAACGGTAAGCACGAAATTTCTCAGCGTGTCGACGCCGAACAGACGGCGCAGATTGACCGGGACCATGATCCTCACCGGCTTCCAGGCGCGGCGGGGACGGTTTTCCGCCTGCACCTTCGCGACGGCCTCCGCCATCACCGCGGCGAGGAAGGCGGTCACCGTGACTCCGTGCCTGTGTGAGACGGCGATCAGCTCGTCCGTCGGCACCACTCCGGTGGTCAGATGGCGGAATCTGTCCGGCTCAGGAGTGCCGCGCAGGCGGTACACCCGGGTGTCCTCCTCGGGCACCGGATATTCTCCGGCGCATTCCGGAAAACGGTCGGTCAGCTCTCCCGGCGGAGGCGGTTCCAACGGATCGGCGATACCGTCGGAAAAGCAACCGCAGACACCGTATTTAAGGTTCAGATACGCGGCGGTCAGATTCTTCACGAAGACCGCGCCGCCGGTACCGTCGGTGACCGAAT
>CACZSP010000230.1 GCA_902783905.1 uncultured Ruminococcus sp. | reverse complement strand
TTTTGCGGGCGAGCAGACCCTGAATTACATAGTGCGTGAAAAGGAGACCGGACGGTCCTTCTTTTACGGAGCCGATTCGGGCTGGATCGTCTACGATACCTGGCTTCTCATCAAGCGGGCGCGCCCGAACGCCGTTATCTTCGAAGCGACGATCGGAACCGTCAGGGGAGACGACAGGGTCTTTGGACACACTTCCATCCCGATGATCGCCATTATGATCGAATCGATGCGCGCCCAGCACGGACCCGCCGACGACTGCAGGTATTACACGACTCACATGGCGCGCACGCTGCACGGCACGCACGACGAGACGGCACGGGCGCTCGAGCCCCTTGGCGTCACGCCGGCCTACGACGGAATGATTATTGAAATATAAGGAGAACCGGAAATGGACAGAAAGATAAGAGTCACAATCTGGGACGAATTCAGACACGAAAAGACCAACGAAAAGGCAAAAGCGCTTTATCCCGACGGCATGCACGCGTGCATCGGTAAATATCTGGAACAGTTCCCGGAGATCGAGGTGCGGCTTGCCGCCCTGGACGATCCCGATCAGGGGCTTCCCGACGAGGTGCTTCAGAACACCGACGTGCTTATCTGGTGGGGACACATGGCTCACGGAGAAGTGAACGACGCTCTCGTGACGAAGATCCAGCGCAGAGTCTATATGGGAAAGATGGGCTTTATAGCACTGCATTCCGCTCATCACTCGAAACCCTTCCGCGCCATTGTCGGAACGATGGGAAACCTTACCTGGGGCAGGGAACAGAAGGAGATAATGTGGAATCTTCTTCCGACCCATCCGATCGCCGAGGGCATCCCTCAGAGCTTTTATATCCCAGAAGAGGAACTGTACGCTGAGCCCTTCTTCATTCCTCAGCCGAGCGAGCTGATCTTCGGCGGCTGGTACGAGGACGGATATATCTTCCGCTCGGGAATGACTTTTATCCGCGACGCCGGACGGATCTTCTATTTCCAGCCGGGGCACGAGACCTGTCCGTCCTACCACAATCCGCACGTGCTGCGGATAATAAAGAACGCCGTCCTCTGGACCGCTCCTTCCGCGCCGGGATACGAATACAGGGATCACTGCCCCCACGTCGTAGACAACCTTGCCGAAAGGATCGCCGCCGGAAAAGCCAAGGGCAACATGGTGGATCCGGTCTTTGCAGAGATCGGTTACGGAAAATAACAATCGATGCCTGAAAACAAAAAAGGAGCGGAGCCCTGCCGGGACGCCTCAGACGGTCTTGCGCTGGCGCTCGCTCTTGAAAAACTCTACCCGGACTCCGACTGCACGCTTGAATGGCGGGAGCCCTGGCAGCTGCTCGTTATGGGGCGGCTGTCGGCGCAGTGCACCGACGCCCGGGTAAACGAGGTCTGCAGGACTCTTTTCGTCAAATATCCGACGGCGCGCGCCCTGGCGGACGCCGATATCCGGGAGCTTGAAGAGGACGTTCGTCCCTGCGGCCTTTACAGAATGAAGGCGGCCCAGATAAAGGAAGCCTGCCGGATGCTCTGCGACGGGTTCGGCGGAGTTCTGCCGCGCACCGTCGACGAACTTCTCGCCTTTCCCGGCGTCGGAAGAAAGATAGCCAATCTGCTTCTGGGAGACGTTTACGGGATACCCGGAGTGGTCGCGGATACTCACTGCATACGGATCTGCGCAAGACTCGGCTTTTACCCGCCGGACAAAAAGGATCCGCTCCTCACCGAAAGGGTGATGTCGGAGCGGATCCCTCCCGAATATCAGACGGCGACCTGCCACCGGCTTGTCGACTTCGGCAGAGATATCTGCCGTGCAAGACAGCCGGATTGCGACAGGTGTCCTCCCGAACTGAAAAAGATGTGCGTTTGCGCAGGGATGCACTGAACAGGGTTGTTAAAAAACTCGCTTTGCGAGGTTTTAAGGCAATACCGCACAATTCGACGCGCACATTTAGCCGGCTGATTTTCCGTCTGTTTCCGCGTCGAAATTTTGAAAAACCGCCTGTTTTCCTGCGATTTCTCAGCGAAAACAGACAAAAAATCATCTCGGCAATCTGCACACGCGAATTGTGCGGTA
>CACZSP010000229.1 GCA_902783905.1 uncultured Ruminococcus sp. | reverse complement strand
TTCCTTCAGTCGAGTTTCGTTCCGCATTCTCCGCAGAACTTCATCTTGAGCGGATTCTCGGCGCCGCAGTTCGGACAGATTTTTTTCGTCAGCATCTTCGCGCCGCAGAAGCCGCAGAATTTCATTTTGGCGGGATTCTTCTCGCCGCATTCGGGGCAGACCCGGAAGCCGTCATCGGACGCCTTGCCGTCGGACTTGGCTTTTTTCTTTTCTTCTTCCGCCTTTAACTCCTCCGCCTTCGCGTAGCACTCCGAGCAGAGTCCGGTCTCCTCGTCGCGGCAGTCTTCGCAGACCCATCTTTCGCAAGCGGGGCACTTGTGGAGATATTCGGCGGCCTCCTCCTGTGCGATCTCCAGCGCTTCGGCCTTTTCCTCCTCGTAACCGGCGTTGTCGCTGTTTTCCGACCAGAGGTTCGCGCCGTCGTTCATAACGCCGGCGACCTTGTGCCCCTTCTCCCCGAACAGCGTGTTTACGATGGAGGCGGTCGACCCGAGAATCTTGCTTCCCTTCTTCGCACGGTAACTCGAGCTTTTACGAAGTTTGCTCGTGTACTGGTTGTCGCAGAGCGCGCACTTGAAAACGAACATGAATCCGTTTTCGGTGCACTTGTCCTCATAATCCTTGATGTAGACCTGTTTCATCACTTTTTTCATGATAAAGCTCCGTTAATCCGCAAAAGCGGAAGTGTTGAAATAAAGGCAGGCTGAATGGCGAGATCTCTCATCTCCGTTTCCTTTGACAGTATACCACAATATTAAAACAAAATCAAGTGTTTACTGAAAATGAGCGGTTTTTTTGAGAAATCGCTCAAAACTTCCTTATCCTGCTCCCAGCACCGTCCTGTCGGACAGTGCGCCCGCAGCCGCCTCTTTGAACTTGGCAAGGATCCCGTCGACGGTCATCGATCTTTTTTCTTCTCCCGAAACGTCGACGATTATCCTTCCGCGGTCCATCATCAGAAGGCGGTTGCCCATCGAAAGGGCGTCCTTTATATTGTGGGTTATCATAAGACAGGTCAGCGAATTCTCCTCCACCGTGCGCCGGGTGATACCGAGCACCGTCTCGGCGGTGGCCGGATCGAGGGCGGCGGTGTGTTCGTCGAGCAGGAGAAGCTTCGGCGGATTGAAGGTCGCCATAAGCAGCGTCAGCGCCTGCCGCTGACCGCCTGAAAGCAGTCCGACCGGGGTGTTCATCCTTTCTTCGAGTCCCATTCCCAGCGACGCGAGACGTTCGCGGAAAAGAGTTTTGTCGGCACGCGACGGAATGGACAGCCAGCCGCCTCTGCCGGCGGCGAGAGAAAGATTCTCGGCTATCGTCATACCGGGCGCCGTCCCCTTCATCGGATCCTGGAAAAGATGTCCGATGTAGGACGCGCGCCTGTGTTCCGGGTCGAGTGTGACGTCCCGTCCGTCTATCGTCACACGCCCTTCGTCGGCGGTGACCGATCCCGCGATGACGTTCATCAGCGTGCTCTTCCCCGCCCCGTTGCTGCCTATGACGGTGGCAAAATCGCCGGGGGCAAGATGCAGCGAGAGCCCGTCGATCCCCTTTATTTCGAACTTCGTACCCTTGTTGAAGGTCACAAAGATCGAATCAAGTCTCAGCATTCGTCTTTCCTCCCTTCCGTTTGTACGTAAGACGGCGTACTATCGCGGGATAGCGCGACTTCACGTACGGGATGAAAATGGCGATTATTACAATGACGGACGATATCAGCTTGAGCATAAACGCAGGCATGTTGAAGCGCAGGGCGACGGTGTAGACGAGTCGGAAGATCACCGAACCGAGCACGGCTCCGATCGCTCCCGGCGTGACGCCCTTCTTGCTCATAAACGACGTGCCGATAAGCAGCGACGCGAGAGCCACGGTGACCATTCCCTGTCCTATATCGGACGTGACCGACTTCTGCATCTGCGCCAGCAGACACCCGGACAGGGCGGTGACGGCCCCCGACACCATAAGCCCGATGATGGTGATCACCGAAGGATTAATCGAAGAAGACCGCACCATATCCGGATTGTTTCCGGTCGCCCGCAGGGCAAGGCCAAGCCTTGTGCGCAGGAAAAACGAGTAGAAAACGATTATAAGCGCCGCGGCGAAAAGAAGGACGAATATCTTGTAAAACCCTTCGACCGGACTGCCCGCCAGCAGAGAACGGAATTTTGTGAATACCGTCTCCGCTTTGTTGAGATTGAGCAGCGACGAACCGCCCATGACGGCGATGACCACCGAATAAAGCCCGGTATTTACTATGATACCCGAAAGAAGGCTGTCGATGCCCATATACGTCTGAAGGATCGACGTGACGAGACCCGAGAGCATTCCGGCGCCCATGGCGGCGGGTACGGCGAGAAAGGGATGGCCCGAAAGAGCGACGACGGCTCCGACGGATGCTCCGAGAGTGAAGCAACCGTCGGTGGAGAGGTCGCAGACGCCGAGCATCCGGTAGCTCAGATAGAGAGCGAGGACGCAAAGCGACAAACAAAGCCCGTTTTCAAGCGCCGTCTGTCCCAGAAGAAGCAGAGATGCAATATCCATTATTGTTTACGACCGGCGCGTCACTCGAATTTCTCGGCGGTGACGAGGGTCTTGATCTGAGTGCAGAGAGGCGCAAAGGCGGTCTTGACCGTCTCGAGATCGAATCCGATCGCCGAGCAGATCTCGGTGTTTATCGTTGCGGTCCCGTTGTCGAAGGTCTTTACGGCTACGCTGCCGGGATCCTTTTTGTTCATCAGGATGTCGGCGGCCATCGCGCCGGTCTCTTTGCCCAGGTTGGCGTAATCGACGCCGTATCCGAGGAACGCTCCGTTCAGAGCGAAGGAATCGGCGCCGGTGTACTGCGGGATCTTCGCGTTTTTGAAGATCTCGTAGATCGCCAGCTCGGCTTTCATGATCGTGTTGTCTGTGGGCGTGAATATTGCTCCGACGCCGTCGGTGACCAGCGCCTGGGCGGCGATGGTGACTTCTTCGGTGGTTGTACCGGTGCGCTCGATCACTTCAACGCCCTTTGCCGCCAGGAAAGCTTTGGCGTCCGCGACGGGTTTTGTGGAAGCGTCCTGACCGACGTCGTAAAGAAGTCCGACTTTTTTCAGCTCCGGATCGGCGGCGAACATCAGCTTCAGCACCGCTTCGGTATCAAGATAATCCGACGTGCCGGTGATATTCTTCCCGGGTTTTTCAAGCGAATCGACAAGTCCGGCTCCGAGAGGGTCGGAAACGGCCGCGAACACCACAGGGATCTTGTTGTCCTCGGTCGCGTTCTGCATCTGCATTGCGACCGGTGTCGCGACTCCGATCATGAGATCGACTTTGTCTGCGATGAAGTTGGTGATGATCTGCGACATGACGGCCGCGTCGGCGTTGCAGTTGTCGTACTTGATATCGAAGGTGACGTCCTCATAGGTCGCCAGCTGCGCCTTGATCGAATCGACTATCTGGTTGAGAGACGCGTCGTCA
>CACZSP010000228.1 GCA_902783905.1 uncultured Ruminococcus sp. | reverse complement strand
ATGTCACGGTTTTTTTCCTTCCGCTCCCCCTTTTCTTCATTTTTTCTTCACAATCTTTGCAAAATCTATTGCAAAAAAAAAACAAGTGTAGTATAATATTGTGCGTTGGAAGCGAGACGATGGAGAGTGGGCGGATGTCCACTCTTTCTTGATTGCAGCGCAACCCGGGAAGGAGGAACTGCCGTGAAAATGAAAAAGGAATACACCGGCGTCGCCGCCAGGGTTTTCGACGCCGTTTCGGAAACGATCGTTTCCGCCGGATACGACGTCTGGGACGTCGCCTTCGGAAAAAGGGGAGCCGATTACGTTCTCGAGATAACGATCGACGCCCCCGGAGGAATCGGGATCGACGACTGTGAAAAGGTCAGCCGGGCTGTAGATCCGATACTCGACGAGACCGATCCGATCGACTCCGCCTACCTGCTCGAGGTTTCTTCCCCGGGTATCGAACGCGAGCTGTCGATGCCGCGCCATTTCGACGCGTGTGCAGGAAAAACGGTATCATTCCGTCTCTTCTCACCCGATCCGGTGACGGGATGCAGGAATTTCCGTGCCGCCGCGGAGGGATACGACGCCGAAACCGACTGCGTCATTGCCGAATACGAGGGAAAACGGCTGTCGCTTCCCTTCCGTTCGATTTCTTCCGCAAAACTATATTACGACTTCGACACGAATAAGATATAACGATTACAGAACGATGAAAGGACAGTTCACGAGATGAACAAACCTCTTTTTGAAGCCCTCGAGGAACTTGAAAAGAAGCAGGGCATTCCCGAAACCCTCATGCTCGCCAAGATCGAGGAGGCAATAACGCGCGCCTGCCAGAAGGAATTCGGAGGCAAGACCCTTTCCGGGCAGAACAGCGAAGCAAAAATCGAAGTACTCATTGATCCGGTCAAAAAGGATCTGAAGGTATATCTGCTGAAGGAGGTCGTTGCCGAACTCACCGATCCGGTGACGCAGATAACGCTCGGGGACGCCCGTGAACACAACAAACGCATAACCGTCGGAAAGATTCTGAAGACCGAGATCAAGCCGAGCAACATACACCGCATGTCGGCAAAAGCCGCAAAAGACGTAATCATTCAGGGCATCAGAGAAGCCGAGAAGGAAAACGCCAGACGCGAATTTGAAAACAAGAAGGAAGAGATCGTCACCGCCACCGTCCGCAAAATCGACAAGACGACGGGAGACGCCGAGCTTGAAACCGACACGGGTCTTCTCGTCCTTCAGTACCGCGACCGCATTCCGGACGAGGATTACCGTCCCGGCCAGAAGCTGAAGGTATACGTGCGCAAGGTAACGCGCCGCGACGGACACGTGGATATCCGCGTATCCCGCTCCGACGCGAACTTCATCAGATGTCTTTTCAAACTTGAAGTGCCAGAGATCGAAGACGGGACGGTCGTTATCAAGCACGTTGCCAGAGAGGCCGGGTCCAGGACAAAAATCGCGGTATTCTCGACCGACGAGAGCGTCGATCCGATCGGCACCTGCGTCGGTCCACGCGGCATGCGCATTTCTTCGGTTCTGAGCGACCTTGCCGGCGAAAAAGTGGACATTATCAAATACAGCGAAGACCTCACCGAATACGTCAGGGCGGCGCTTTCGCCCGCGACGGTCATCTCGGTTGAACTTGTGGACGAAAAATCCACCGAAGTGACGGTAAGCCCGGATCAGCTTTCGCTTGCCATCGGCAAGGAGGGACAAAACGCCCGCCTCGCCGCTAAGCTCACTTCGTGCAAGATCGACATTAAAGCCGGATGACCGGCAAATCCCCGCGGCGCGTCCCCGTGCGCAGATGCACGGGATGCATGAACGGTTTTCCGAAAGACCTGCTTTTCAGAATAGCGAAATCCGGAGGCAAAGCCGTATACGACGAAAAATGCCTGATCCAGTCCCGCGGAGCTTACGTTTGCCGGAATCCCCGCTGCATCGCGAAAGCTATTAAAACCGGAAGAGCGGGAAGATCGATCGGAGCGGACGCAAGCGAGGTGCTTGCTTACCTTTCCGTCCTTGCCGGAGGCGAAAACAAATGACTGACGGAACCTGCAGAATTCTGCGTACGCTCGGTCTCGGCGCCAAAGCGGGAAAACTTGTTTTCGGAACGGAAGCCGTCTGTGACGCGCTGCGCAACGGAAAGGCGGCTGCGGTAGCCGTTGCATCGGGCAATTCGGAAAACACCTTGAAACGCCTGCGGGACAAATGCTTTTTCTACCGGGTCGAGCCGGTTGTTCTCGACGCTACGCCGACCGAGCTCGGACACGCGGTCGGTAAAAAAGGGACGGTGGCGGCGGTTGCCGTTACCGATCCGTCACTCGCCGCCTCCTTTCTTTCAGCGGCGGGCCGCATACAACAATAATCATTTTACATCAGCCCCCGACGGGCAGGAGAAAAAAGAAGAATGGCAGCTAACACCCAGATCAGACCGGCGCAGATCGCCAAGGACCTTTCACTGAAAACCAAGGATATCATCGACGTCTTTTCGGCGGCGGGACTTGAAATCAAGTCTCAGACCGCCCTGGACTCGTTTGCCCTTGACGTTTTGTGGGAAAGACTGACCAGGGCGAACCAGATCAGCAATATCGAAGACTATATCGACGGTATTACGTCGATTCCGCCGCTGAAGGTTAAAAAGGCCGAGCCCGTCGAAGAAGAAGGCAAAGCGGAAGAAAAGAAGACGGAATCCGTACCGCAAAAACCCGCGGAGAAACAGTCCTCCGCGGCGGACGGCGGCGAAAAGACCGCCGAAAAAGAAACGAAGGAAAAGAATCCGGAAAAGAAAGCGGTTCCGGCGCAACCCGAAAAACCGCGAGAAAAACAGAACGCCGCCAGAACCGCCGGAGAACGCTTCGAACAGAGACTGAACGCCGCCAGCGCAACCTCCCGCGACGGGCAGAAAAAAGATCAGCAGAAAAAGCAGCAACAGCAGAAAAAACGCGGCATAGAGGTCCGCGAACGCACCGGCGGCAGCGAAGCCGAAACCGTAACGGTAACGAACACCACGAAGGTCGTCGACACGCGCGGAAGCGGCGCCAACGTAGATCTTTCCAAGTACGACGAAAAACTGGACACCTTCGTTCCGGACACCGTCAAGGATACGCGCGGAGGAAATAAAAAGCTCAAGAAAACCGGACAGGGAGACGCCCAGTCGCACGACGAACAGAGGCCGAAGGCATCCGGTCAGAAGGGACAGGATCAGAACCGGCAGCAGAAGGGGCAGCGCCAGACTCAGCCGCAGGGACAGGATCAGAAGCGCAGAGGTCAGCAGCTCGCGCCCAATCCGCGCGGTCAGATAAAAGGCCAGGCAGGCTCGGGCAAGGACAGAAAAGGTCAGCAGACTCCTCCTCCCGTCAAAAAGCAGCCGGTGCACGCCGTCATTCCCGACGAGATCACCGTCGGCGAGTTCGCCTCGAGGATCAAGGTCTCCGCGGCGGAGGTTGTCAAAAAGCTTATGAATATGGGTATGATGGTCACCGTCAACCAGACCATCGACTTCGACACCGCTTTTCTCATCGCCGACGAACTCGGCGCCGAGGTGACGAAGGAAGTCGTCGTTTCGATCGAGGAAAAACTCTTCGACGACGAGAAGGAAGCCGAAAACGAAGCCGACCTCAAGCCGAGAGCCCCCGTCGTCTGCGTTATGGGACACGTCGACCACGGCAAGACCTCCCTGCTCGACGCTATCAGGAACACGCACGTCACCGCGGGAGAGGCGGGAGGCATCACTCAGCACATAGGCGCATACCGCGTCCGTATTCACGGTCAGGATATCACCTTCCTCGACACTCCCGGACACGAAGCCTTTACGGCTATGCGTGCGAGAGGCGCACAGGCGACCGACATCGCGATTCTCGTCGTCGCAGCCGACGACGGAATTATGCCGCAGACGGTCGAGGCGATAAACCACGCAAAGGCCGCCGGCGTCGATATTATCATAGCGATAAACAAAATGGACAAGCCGGGCGCGAATCCGGAGGGAATCAAGCAGGAGCTCACCAAATACGACCTCGTCCCCGAGGAATGGGGCGGAGACGTTATGTGCGTTCCGGTCTCGGCAGTCAAACGCACCGGTATCGACGACCTTCTTGAAAGCATACTCGTCCTTGCCGAAGTAAAGGAATACAAGGCAAATCCCGACAGACGCGCGAAGGGCATCATAATCGAGTCGCGCCTCGACCGCGGCCGCGGTCCCGTCGCAACCGTTCTCGTACAGAGCGGTACTCTGCATCCCGGAGATATCGTGATCGCCGGCACCTGCGTCGGCAGGGTGAGAGCGATGACCGATCACACCGGCCGTACCGTCAAGCTCGCGCCTCCTTCAATGCCGGTCGAAATCACCGGACTTGACGACGTTCCTTCCGCGGGCGACGAATTCAACGCCGTCGTCGACGAAAGAATGGCGAGAGAACTCGCCGAGAAGCGCCGCACCAAGGCAAAAGAGGATACCTTCAAGGCCAATTCGAGAGCTTCCCTTACCGATCTGTTCACCCAGATCAAGGAAGGCGTCAAGGACTTCAACATCATAGTGAAGGCGGACGTCGGAGGAAGCGCGGAGGCCGTCAAGCAGTCGCTTGAAAAACTGTCGAACGACGAGGTTCGCGTTCACGTAATCCACGCCGCAGCCGGCGGAATCACCGAGGGCGACGTAATGTTCGCCGCCGCTTCTTCGGCAATTATCGTAGGATTCAACGTCCGTCCCGACCGCTCGGCCATCGACTCGGCCGAACGTCAGGGCGTCGAAATAAGGACGTACAGGGTCATCTACGAATGCATCGACGAGATTCAGGCGGCAATGAAGGGCATGCTTGCTCCGAAGTTTGCGGAAAACCTGCTCGGACACGCCGAAGTCAGACAGGTCATCCATGTTCCGAACGTCGGCTTCATCGCCGGTTCCTACGTGCAGGACGGAAAGATCACAAGATCCGCTCAGATCAGAGTCGTCCGTGACGGCGTGGTTGTTTACGAGGATAAAATCGCCTCGCTTCGCAGATTCAAGGACGACGTCAGAGAAGTCGCTCAGGGCTTCGAATGCGGAATCGCGCTCGAAAAATTCAACGATCTCAAGATCGGAGACGTACTCGAAGCCTTCGTTATGGAAGAGATCAAGGCGGACTGACACGCACCGGCAATACAGAGTGCCTCCTTCTTAAGTCAATACATCACGTTTCGCCTGCGGGAATTCGCGAAAATCCGGTTCTCGCTGAGGCTGTAAAAAAGTCCGACTTTTTTACAGCCTCGCAAAATCGGCGGGCGGGATTCCGCCGATTTTGCGCGATCTTTTTCGGTTTT
>CACZSP010000227.1 GCA_902783905.1 uncultured Ruminococcus sp. | reverse complement strand
GCAGCAGTAAGGGGAATAAATAGTATAGCCGTTTCCGTCCACCGTCAGATCGCTCCCGCTGCCGATGGTCAGGGATTCGTTGCCGTAAAGAGTGATGTCTTTGAGAAGCATAACGGTATCCCCGGCTTTTGCCGCGCTGAACGCGGCTTTGTAATCGGTATATTCGGTGATCTGACTTCCCGACAGCAGGGCGACCTGACTGTCTTCCGCGTTCACCGATAAGGCGAAAAGAGAAAAGATCAGTAAAACCGTGATCAGGACTGAAATAATCTTTCGCATTGTTTTCTCCTCTTTCTTCAGTTTTTGAGGGAACTTGTTAAACCGAGCCCCATTCTATTATTAAATTATATTGTAATTCCTTTACACGTTCAACAACCTGTTTTTTTGAATCGGCAACCTGTTTTATGTATTGTACTCCGCAAAGCGGCATTTTGTATTCAAACGCTCATTCGGGGCGCAATTTTAAAGCGGGGACGCTGAAAACGAATTTCAGCGTCCCCGCTTCGGAAGGACCTCCGGGCGTATGAGCGCGGAGCGAAAAAAGTTTATTTGCTTTGCGAACCGTCAGTCGATATCCTCGACAAGCTCGCCCAGCGGCCCGTTCAGCGCGTCGGGATGTTCGATCAGTTTTTTGAAATACTTGAAAGCTGAAGCAAAATAATAACCGTCGCATATACGCTCGTCGGTGACCGCCTTGAGCTCGATATATCTCTTTTTGGTGATATTCCCTTTCCTGTCGAATTCTACGACCGTTTTTTTCGTTCCGTAGGAAAGAAAAACCGGCAGGTTCCCGAAATCGTAGATGTGGTGATAGATCGGATTGATGCCGAGCGAGCCCATACTGGTGATGATCATCGAACCGTGGAAGGGGGAAACCTTGAGCAGCGATTTGGGCAGATGTCCGTTGTAATCCAGCTTGTTCAGGACCCAGACGAAAAACCGGAGTACAAAGCCAGGCAGCTTGTTCAACACTCCCGTAAGACTGTCGAAATCGGTCGGCTGATCCAGCGCCTTCAGCGCCGCTTCCGCTGTGTCGTTGAATTTGCGGTAGACGTCGTCGAGCGTGTCGGAGGGTTCGAATTCGACCTTTATGACGGTGTCCGGGGCTTTCAGCGACATCTCTTTTTTGATCGTCATGACGAATACGATACCGTTTCGCGCGTAGACCTTCTGGCCGCTTATAAAGCGGTTGATGCCGGGTCTGACTGCTATCGTCCTGACGTAGGCGGCAAGGAGGATATGAAGAATGGTCATGTTCGTCATACCTTCAGCCACCTTGCGGCGGCAGATCTCCTCCGCCCTTCCGACCTCTATCCTGTCGTAAAAGGTGTTCAGAGCGTCGCTCCTTTTCGGCATGATATAGGGCATGATTCTGTTCATCGGGTGAAGCGTGCGGAGCTTTCGTCCGTCCGAGCGGTCCCCGAAGCGTTTTTTCCTTACGCGGTAGGCAAGCGGATTCTCCTCGACGGCAGTTTTTTCGTCTGCCGCCTTTACCTCCTGTGAAGGATTTTCCTTTTCGTTTTGCATTGTGCGTGTACCACCTAAAAAAAAGTTTCTTATAAAATGCTTAACAAATATGAAAAAACTTCGCCTATGGATGCGTTGATCTCAACGTCGGTTTCCCCGTCGAGAGACAGCCCGAGACGCTCCCTGTTGATGACCGCCGTGTGCTTTCCGCGGAAATATCCGACGTATGACGCCGCAGGATATACGCGGAGAGAAGTCCCGCCGATGATCAGCAGATCGGCGGCGCGGATCGCCCTGACCGCGCCCTCGACGGCGTCTTCCGGCAGCTGTTCCCCGTAAAGAGTGACGTCGCATCTGACGACGCCTCCGCAGGAGCAGCGCGGGACAGGATCGGGACAGTCGAAGATATAAGACGGGGAAAATGATTTCCCGCATCTGCAGCAGTAGTTTCGCGCCGTGGTCCCGTGTATCTCGTAAACCTTGCGGCTGCCTGCGGCGGTGTGCAGGCCGTCGATATTCTGGGTGATCACCGAAACGTCCCGGCCCCGTTTTTCGAGCTCCGCCAGAGCGAGGTGCGCCGCGTTCGGACGGATCCCGCGGGTATCCAGCTTCTGTCTGTAAAACTCGAAAAAGACCTCCGGGTGACGCTCGAGGCATTCGTGACTGAGCAGATATTCGGGAGAATATCCCTCGAATCTGACGTCGTGCTGATTGTAAAGCCCGTCCTTGCTTCTGAAGTCGGGCACTCCGCTTTCGGTGGAGACCCCGGCGCCTCCGAAGAAAGCGATCTTCTCAGACTCCGCGACGAAATCGCGGAGCTTCTCTATCTTACCGATAAGATCGGGAGACATCGTTCAGAACCCGAGATCCTCGCCGACGAGGATGACGTGTATGCGCCCGGGGTGCTTTGAAAATCTGGTGATCAGGAACTGGCAGCAAATAGTGTCGGGAGACTTGCAGTCGGCGCAGGCGCCTGTCGCGGTGCAGGGCGTCTTCAGTCCGAACCGCTGCGCGTTGATCGGGGCAGCAGTGTTGCGGGCGCGTTTCAAAGCCGCGTCGGCGTCGGCGCAGACCTTGTTCATTCCGACTATAAAGAGAACGTGACGCGGTCCCTGGGCGATTGCCGAGACCCTGTTGGCGTTTCCGTCGATATTGACGAGAACTCCGTCCTCGGTGATCGCGTTGCAGCCCGAAAGAAACCAGTCTGCGTCGTACGCCGCCAGCATGGCGGCGCGTTTGTCGGCAGCGGCGTCGCGGTCGATGAAGGCATAATTTCCCTGCTTCAGAGCGTCCCGGAGGCCTATTTCGATGACGCTCATCCCGCCGCCCATCGTAACCGACGATCCTTCGGGAATAAGCTCAAGGGCGGTCCGAAGCGCCTCTGCGGCGTTTTCGGCATAATAGCCCGACATATTCCTCGATTCGAGTCCGCGTATTATCTTCGCCGAGAGCAGACGGTTTCTCTGATCGATATATCTTTTCGAATCCGGCATGGCGTTACCTCAGATAAGTTCCTCGAGGATCTTCTTTGCAGAAAGAATATCCTCGATCTGTTTTTCGCCGGATATTTCGCGCTCGATAGTGATAGCTCCGTCGTATCCTTTTTCCTTAAGGGCGGCGATAAAGCGAGGATAGTCGACTCTTCCCTGTCCGAGCGGCTTCTCGGGCCCGAGATGCCTGCCGTCGGTCGGATAGTCGCCGTCCTTGCCGTGGATGCCCCGAACGTATTCACCGAAAACGTAAACGGCGTCGACCGGATTGGCTTTTCCGTACATCAGAAGATTTGCGGGATCGAGATTGATACCCAGGTTTCCGGTCCCGACCTCCTCGATGGTTCGCTTAAGAGTTACGGGAGTCTCCTGCCCGGTCTCGAAAAGGAAATACTGACCGTGCGGAAGAAGCTGTCTGGCAAGATAGCGAAGAGCCGCTACAAGCGACTGGTATTCGGTCGTCGCGGGATTTTCCGGAATAAAGCCCACGTGAGTGATAACGTCGGTCACTCCCATGCGGCGGGCGGTGGCGGCGCCGGCGAGTAGCATCTTAATCCTTTCCGCTCGGAACTCGGGAGGAACCAGACCGAGGGTAAGCGGCCCCTCGTAAAAATTCCAGTATGACATTCCGTCCCATCCGCACCAGAATCCGGTGATCTCGACTCCGTATTCCTTTGCGGCGGCTGCGGCGCGGTCGGCCATTTCGTCGGTCAGATAACGGCTGTCCCAGCATTTCAGCTGAGCCGTTTCTATTCCGAGTTCGGCGACCTTTCTTATGTTTTCCTCGACTTTTGAATTGAGCGTAGTCAGCACTCCAATCTTCATCTGCCATTCCTCCGTTATATTTTTCAGGATTCGGTCTCTTCGTATATTTCCAGCAGACGCTGCTCGTATTCGCCGACCGTTTTCACGATCTCCGCTGCGCGCTGGTAGTCGTTCGCCGCGCTTCCGTAAAGCTCGGCGTTAAGGCGGTCGATCTCCTCCTCGAGTTTCTTCTGCTCCGCCCGGAGGCGTTCCATTCTCGCCGCCTCCCGCCTTCTGTCGGCGACGTCTTTTTTGGCCTTCAGATATTCCTCTTTACCCGAAGACGTCTTTCGCGACTGATCGCGGGCCGTCCCTCCGGCGCGCGCGGAGTTTCTCCATTCGTCCCAGCCGTGCCCCGGCTCGTCGACCGGTATATCGGCCAGACCTCCGTCCTCCGTGAAGGCGATGATCCTCGTGGAAAGCGAATTTATGAAAAATCTGTCATGGGAAACGCAGATAAGCGTTCCCTCAAATCCGCGGAGCGCCTTTTCCAGGGCTTCGCGCGACATTACGTCCAGATGGTTCGTCGGTTCGTCGAGAACGAGAGTGTTGACCGGCGAAAGCATCAGCCGCAAAAGCGACAGTCTCGCCTTTTCCCCGCCGCTGAGAACCGAGATCTCCCTGAACACGTCGTCCCCCCTGAAGAGGAACAGCCCGAGCGCGCTTCTGACCTCGGTTTCGGTCATGCGTGGGTATCGGTGCCAGAGCTCTTCGATGACAGTAGATCCGGGATCCAGCTGCTGGTTTTCCTGATCGTAATAGCCGGAGATAACGTTGTGTCCGGCTTCGACCGTACCCGATCCGGGGATCAGACGCCCGAGAAGCAGCTTGAGAAAGGTGGACTTGCCGCACCCGTTCGGCCCGGTGACGAAAACACGCTCGCCGCGCCTGATCATCAGGGACGCGTCCTTCAGCAGCTTTTTTTCTCCGTAGCCGAAGGTTACCGATCTGAACGTGAAAACGTCGTTTCCGCTCTGTACCGTCGTCGGAAACCGGAAGGAAAGCCCCTTCGCGTCCTTTTCGGGCGCGTCGAGCTTTTCCATTTTGTCGAGCAGCTTTTCCCTGCTTTCGGCGGCGATTATGTTTCTCTCCCTGCCCCAGCGCCGCTGCTGCTCGATATACGCCCTCTGCCGGGCGATCTCTCGCTGCTGGTTTATATAATGACGCTCGTAGATCTCCCTGTCGGTCCTGCGCCGCTCCTCGCTCGCGCTGTAGCAGCCGTCGTACAGTTTCCCTTTTTTATGATCTATGAAAAGAGTCCTGTTCGTTATCCTGTCAAGGAAATATCTGTCGTGAGAGACGGTGATTATGCATCCGGGATAGGTCGACAGATAGTTTTCGAGCCAGCCGAGTGTCTCGATATCCAGATGGTTCGTCGGCTCGTCGAGTATCAGTATCCCCGGCTCACGGCAAAGTCTCGCAGACAGCTCGAGGCGCGTCCGCTGACCTCCGGAAAGCGACGGCAGAGGCCGGGACATCGACTCTTCGTCGAACCCCATCTTCTCCAGAGTGGAGCGGCAGCGGGATCGGTAAACATGCCCTCCGTTCGCCGCGTAAAACTCGGTGAGCGACGACAGTTCGGAAGCGGCGGAGGCGTATTTCGGATCCGACGACTCACCGCTGTGCAAAGAGAGCCAGCGCGTCAGTTCATCGGTCCTTCTTTCGGCGGCCGTCAGCTCGGGGAAAGCAAGATACATACGCTCGAGAGCGCATCCGGCGCCGGTCTCCGGGACCGCCGACGCCGAATCCTGCCCCAGCATGAGCACGTCGGTACCCGAGGAGATGAAAACGTCTCCCGCATCCGGCTCGAGCTCCCCGGTTATGACCTTCAGAAGAGTGGATTTGCCGCATCCGTTGGCTCCGACGATCCCGAGGCGGTCACTGCCGTCGAGGGCAAAGGAAATACCCTCGAAGAGCGTTTCTGCGCCGAAGGAAACGGTCAGGCCGGATACGCTTATTACCGTCATTTATTTATCTTTATATCCGCGAGCACCGGTCTGTGATCGGATATGAGTTTCGTGCTGCAGTTTACGATTATCATATTCCCGAGGCATTCCGTATCCTTCGTACCGAAAACGAAATCGATCGAATTGCCCGAAGGATTGACGTCGGCTCCGAGACTTGAGCAGGATCCGTAGATATTGTAGTACTGCTTCGAATCGAACTTGGAGCACCACATATTGTTGATGCTTCTGAAATAAGACATCGAGTCGCTGCTCTGGATGCAGTTGTAGTCGCCCGTCGTGAATACCGGGCAGTCGTATTTTTTTGCAAAATTCGCAACCGCTGCGCTCATTTCCTCGGCCTGGACCTTTCTGTACTGGGCGCGGTTGTTTTCCGAATTGTCAAAATCCCAGTGAGTGGAAATAAGGACGAAACGCAGACCGGTCGTTTTGTTCTTCAGAAGCGCCCAGCCCATATTGCGGCACCAAACGTTTGCGGTCATCGAGTACGGAATTACTCCGCTGTCCTCTACGTCGTATCTGTCAGAATCGTACATAATGCAGGAATAGTTTTCGGTCCCGTTGGGGCAGGTGGT
>CACZSP010000226.1 GCA_902783905.1 uncultured Ruminococcus sp. | reverse complement strand
GGTCACGGGATCCGCGCCCCAGGACGCGTCGACGCTGATGTCCTTGGTCAGCTTGTAGTTTCCGTCGGCGGTCATCGCGGCAAAATCCGCGGCGGACGCGATCGGGGTCGCTTCATCGGCGGAAACGCCGACAAGAGCGAGCGAAAGGATCATCACTGCCGAAAGGAAAAGCGTGAGAAATCTGCGCATAGCAATTCACTCCTTAAATAAAATATTTATTTGGCTATATTGTAACATTTTTCAATAAAAAAATCAAGCGGAAAACAGTTTAAAACAAAGAAAAAACGAAGATATAAAACTTTATTCAAGAAAAAAGAGGAAAAGACGCAAAGTCCTTTCAAAACCCGGTAAATAATATTTACCTCTGCCGGCAGATGCGTATTTCGGATTACGGACGGTTCTTTTCCGCATGCGGTTTTATGAAAAAAACTTGACAAATTATTCCGCCGGGTGTATAATATCAAAAACTTCGAATAGAGGATGCGGAAAAAATCAGTAATCCGGCAGAGGCAGTCCGTGCCGACGATGCCGTGACGAAAGGTTTTTTCGCCGAAATCCGCGGGAAACGCGACGTTCACGGGGTTGGGACGCGTCAGAACATGACGCGGACTGTCACAGTTTTTTCTGTGGAGAGCTAATCGTAAGTGACTGATATCGCGTCTTTCAGTCCGCTGCTTTTCCGCAGACGGGCTGATATTTTTTTCGTTGCAGCACACAAATTTTGAATAAATAACCGAAAGGAAATAAAAAAATGAAAAGAACGGTTTCTCTCATTCTTGCGGCGCTGATGTGCCTGTCAATGATTCTCGCCTTCGCGTCCTGCGGCAAGCTCAAGGCTTCCGAAGACCTGGACAGAGTAAAGGCGGCCGGTAAGATCGTCGTGGGTATGGAATGCGCCTACGCTCCCTACAACTGGGCTCAGGCGACCGCGAGCGAATTCACCGTAAAGCTTGCCAACGGCTCCTACGCCGACGGCTTCGACGTACAGATCTCGAAAAAGATCGCCGACGCCCTCGGAGTCGAGCTGGTTATCACCCCGATCGAATGGGACGGTCTGCTTCCCGCTCTTGAAAGCGGCGGAATCGATATGATCATCGCCGGTATGAGCCCGACCGAGGACAGAAAGCTCAGCATCGATTTTTCCGACACCTATTTTGACAGCAACCTCGTGATGGTCGTCAAAAAAGGCGGAAACTACGAAAACGCGACGTCAATAGCCGATTTCTCGGGTGCAAAGATCACCGCGCAGCAGAACACCTTCCACTACACCGTTATCGATCAGATAACCGGAGTCCAGAAGCAGACTGCTCTCGCCGACTTTGCGGCTCTGATGCAGGCGCTGTCCAGCGGAGCGATCGACGGTTATATCTGCGAGAAGCCGGGCGCCGTTTCGGCGGTTTCCTCCAACCCGGATTTCGCTTTCGTTGAGTTTGACGACGGAAAGGGATTCGAATGCGATCCCGCGGAGTCCTCCATCTCGGTCGGTATCCGCAAGGGCAGCTCGCTCACCGATGAGATCAACAAGGTCATAAGAACGATGAGCAAGGCGGAAAAAGAAGCCCTCATGGACGCCGCCATCGAGCGTCAGCCGGCTGAATAAAAACTGACTGCGTGCAGTGCCGGCGGTCCGGTGACCGGATCGCCGGCGTTGAGCGTCAGCAGCGTATTTCAAGAAAGCAAAACGGTAATATGAATCTTTTCCAGTGGATGTGGAAGATGCTGTCGGAGTACTGGCTGCAGTTCCTCAGCGGAATGCTGAACACCGTCGTTATGGCGGTGGTCGGAACGGTAGTCGGTCTTCTGATCGGTCTTCTCATCGCGATAGTCAGAACCGTACCCGTACGTCCGGTGGACGGCGGTGCGAAAAAAGTCTTTTTCAGGATAGTGAACTTTATCCTGACTGCGTATATCGAGATCATCCGCGGCACCCCGATGATGGTTCAGGCGCTCATTATTCACTACAGCCTGTTCATCAAGATCGGAATGCCTAATATGCTGTCGGCGCTGATAATCATATCGGTGAACACCGGCGCCTATATGGCCGAAATAGTCCGCGGAGGAATCATTTCGGTCGGCAAGGGACAGACCGAGGGCGCCGCGAGCATCGGAATGACTCACATGCAGACGATGAACCTCGTCGTTCTTCCGCAGGCGCTGCGAAACGTAATGCCGTCGGTCTGCAACGAGTTTGTCGTAAATATCAAGGACAGCTCGGTGCTGAGCGTCATTTCGATCACCGAACTGATGTTTATATCAAAGCAGGCGGGCGGTACATACGCGAAATTCGTTCCGGCGTACGTAATCTGCGCGATAGTTTATTTCATCCTGACCTTTACCGTCTCGCGCCTTCTTCGCTTCGTCGAAAAGAAGATGGACGGATCCGACAACTACGTTATCTGCGGTTCCCAGAGCGATCCCGACGCCGAGATACACGTGAAGAAGGAGGATATGCCGAATGAATGAACCGGTAATAGAAGTTTCTCATCTGCGCAAGTCCTTCGGAACCCACCGTGTCCTGGACGACATCAGTCT
>CACZSP010000225.1 GCA_902783905.1 uncultured Ruminococcus sp. | reverse complement strand
CCGCTCCGGAACCGTCGGTCTGACCGTTTTTTCTCACAACGAATCTTGGACCTTCTTCTCCCGTCTCCCCGTTCGGGAGGAAGCCGCATTTTGCCAGCACCCTCTGCGACGGAGCGTTACCCGGATCCGTTTCGGCTTCGACCGCGTTTACGCCCGGATGCCGGAAAGCCCATCCGACGGCCAGTTTTACCGCTTCGGTCGCAAATCCCTGCCCGCGGTATTCCTCGAGGATACCGTATCCGATCTCGGGATTTTCGCCGGCGCATAAGCCCTTGAAGCAAAGATCCCCGACACGGGTCCCGTCGGTTTTTTCAATGATCCACGCCGCGTACCAGTCGCTCTCGCCGGGATGCGCAAGATATCCTTCAAACATTTCACGGTACGCCTTTTTCAGCTCGCAGTCTGTTTCCGCGGCTGTCATTTCTTCCATCTGCTCCCGCGTCGCGGGATAGATTCTTATCCGTTCGCTTTCGACCGTCATCGTTAATACTTTCCTCTCGGATCATTTCCACATCCAGACGATAAGATTGTCGGATACCGTCATTCCGAGTTTTTTCTGCAGATTCAACGATTTCAGATTGTCTTTTTCCACCTGTCCGAAAGGGATAAACCCCGCTTCCATTGTTCTTGCGATCTGATGCATCTGAAGCAGAGTCCCGAAGCCGCGGCGTCTGTACTCGGGGAAGACGTACAGAAGCCCCATGCTTCCTTCAAGATGTTCCCCGACAAACCCAACGGGCCGCCCCTGATAAAACCCTATCAGGATATCGCCCCGGGCGACGACCTTTGCAAGTTCTTCCGGACTTATCATCCTGTAGCTTTCCGTCAGCATCGGAAAATCGCCCTCGCCTGCGGTCCTGACGGTCAGCCCGGTGCCGGGCCGCGGCTTTTCGCCGAAATACGCGACCTGATAACACTCGAGTTTTTCACTGTATCCGTATCTTTCAAACGCCTCAAGCCCCGTTTCGTAATCGGTTACCGCCAGCAGATCGCATCCGGCGCCGGAATATCCGTCGAGCAGTGCGAGCCCCGCTTCTCTGTCTTTACATGCCAGAAAAAACGCGTTGCTGACCGAGTCGCGAACAAAAAGAATATTTTCGGAATCCACGAGGATCTCTCCGCTTCCGCGACGCAGCACGCGGTCGATTCCCAGCAAATCGACGTCAGAAATATTACCGTATATCATTCCGCTCCGCCGTTTCCTCCAGATACGAATTCAGAAGATACATTTTATAGTCTTCTTCCTCGAACAGCCTTTCCGAATCCGGATCCCCGTATCGGGTGACCAGTTCACCGACCGATATGCCGCGCGCCTTTCCGAGCGCCGGTATATCCTCCTGAACTATCCGCCGGACAAGCTCTTCCGCAGGATCCTCCATGAGATTGCCGATCCTCCATTCCTTCCTCGTATGAGTGAAATTGAAGAAAAGATCGTAATCGTTGGCGACGTAAACGACGATATCGTTCCAGTTGTGCGGAACGAAGGAGGAACGGTCATCCTTCAGCTTTTCGCACAGCTCCTTTTCGGTACGGTTCTCGGCGTAATTAAGAAAATAAGGAATAAGCTCCTCGGGAACTTCACCCCTGCGTATCCGGACCGGATAGAGTTTGCGGTTCTCTCCGTCGCAGCTTCCGGCATGAACGAAAAACCTGAACGTACCGCCGAACGCCTCCGTCCGGTCTTTCAGTTTCATTTCTTCCGAGAGGGACAGCAGTTTTACGATTTCGTACCTGTTCTCCCGGTCGATAAACGCCTGCCACCGCGGGCTGATCCCGTTTTCGATCAGAATATCGGTCGCTCTGAGAAGCTCGTCGAAGGCGCCTTTGCGGCCGACGTACAGGTCGGTCGTTTCACGCAGGCCGAAAAAAGTAAGCTGAACGCACCCGACGCCGACGTCTTTTAAAAAGCGAACGTATCCGGGATCCCGCGCAAGCCGCCAAAAACTCGCCAGTTCAAAACGGCGCGGCGCCGTATTGACCGACAGTTCTTTGTCTCTTTCCCAGCGCGCAACGTAATCGTCGCAAAAGTCGGGCTCCCGAAACCAGCTGTAAAACTCTATTTTATCGAAATACGGTCTGAAACAGTCCAGTATCCGACGGTCGGCTCCGTCATCCGTTTTTCTGTTAGGCATGTGCGACAGCCAGCAGTGGCGGCACCGGTTGGGACACCCGTACATGTCGACGGCTACGGTAAGGGATCTCCCGCGGGATAAAAGCTCCACGAGGTTTTCGCCGTGCAGATACGCCTCCGCCTTTCGAAGGGTCTCCCTGTCGGAGTCGAAGGTGAGCGTCGCCGCGGCCTCCTCATACGGGAGCCAGGTTATCTCCTTCACCTCTTCCTCCTGTGCGGCAACGGCGGTGTCGCGCGAATACGCAAGAAAGAAAACGACCGTTTTCATGCAGTTTTCATACGGACTGTATTCGATCGTTTCGCGAAACCCCGGTATGAATTCAACGTCAAGCCCGGTCTCTTCGCGGATCTCGCGCGACGCCGTACCATGTTCGGTCTCGTCACCCTCGACGTGCCCTTTGCAGAGAGAAAAGTGCCCTTTCTGCATGCGTTCGACAAGATAAAGGCGCCCGCCGTTCTTTTCGGCAAATATTACGGCGCCGCAGCTCTTTTCCCTGATCATTTTTCCGACGCCGGTTCCGTTCTGCCGGCAGACAACGCGTTCACGTATTCACTCCGTCGAAGGATCACAACTTCGATCCGCATTCCGCGCAGAATTTCTGGGTCTCGCTGCCTGTTTTGGTCCCGCAGTTCGGGCAGAATGCCGGGCACTTTCTTTCCGCGCCCGCGGAAGGCGCGGCGGCGGACGCCGTGCCGCCCTGCATCATTCCGGGAGTTCCGGTCAGTCCCGCGTACGTGAACGGATTGCCGTAGCAGGTCATGGTACTCCTCATCGGCTCGGTCGCCGCAGGTGGAATATCGATCTTGTCGAGCATTTCCTTTCTTGCAAACACAGACAGGGGGACCGTTGCGTCGAAGACCATCATACGTGTCGTCAGTCTGTCCGGCTCGACTTCGATCTGAGTCCAGGAACCGAAATCCGAATCGATCAGGTTTTCGGG
>CACZSP010000224.1 GCA_902783905.1 uncultured Ruminococcus sp. | reverse complement strand
TTATTCTTCCACGTATTCGATCTCGCCGGTTTCGAGGTTTATTCTCGCCTCTCTGCGGGTGCCCTGCCGGAACTCGGTGACGTGATACCATTCGCCGTCACGGGAAACGTTACCCGTCGTCGGGAAAGTGCCGTAGACTGTGTTTCCGCCGGAGCTCATGAACGCGGTACCCGGCTCAAACGCGAAGCAGGTTCTGAGGTCACTCCCGTCCGGATTGCAGCTCTTGAGATAAAACGTGTCGTTATACATCGCGTCGGAAATCTCTGCGCTTAGCTTTTTCCTCTCCTCGGAGTTCTCCATGAACTGCTCCACGGTGATCCCGAGCTCTGCCGAACGGGTATACACGTTGTTGCAGAGCCATTTGTCGGCTTTTGCCGAGGTTATATAATATATCCGTCCGTCTTTTTCGCAGAATCCGAGGGAAACGACGTTCTCGCCGCCGACAAATTCCGTGTACTCTCTTGTCCGGATATCGTAACAAAGGATCTTCGTCGTGTTCATAAGATTCGCGCGTGTCGGTACGCTGACAGTCTCGTTGCAGTAAAGCAGGTTCTCTCTCCCTAACTGTACGAAAGCGAGAAGTCCCGGTTCCCCACGCGGGTTTTCTCCTTCGTAATCGTATGAGCACATATCAATGTCCGACTGATCGCTTACCGAATAACCGATCTTTCCGACGTAAACGCGAGTGTCTGTAAGCAGTCTGATCATTCTCTGCGAATCAAAACTTGTCAGCGTCTTTTCGGTTCTCTTTGAATAGTCGTATCTTTTGAGCAGAAATATCGTTTTGTCTTCGACGATATCCGGGACTATGAAAAAAACGCATTCATATCCGAGATAGTACGAATTCTGTTCATATCCTTCCCATGAAAATACGGTCCCGCTTTCGGCTCCCGTCAGGTCGATATAATTCAGCGAATGAATATCGCCCTTGCCCGGGGCTGATCCGGCATAATGTCCCCCGGTGGTGTAATAATACAGAGTATCGCCTATAACCGCAAATTTGATTATCGGGTTTGCGGAAACCGCGGGGCATTCCGCCATTGTTGAATGCAAGCAGAGCGGATCGCGGCAGACGCATTCGGTCGATCCGGTTTCGGGATCCCTCAGCACGAGCCGGTATCCGTCCCCTTTTACCTTCAAAACGTGTCCGTCGTCGCTCGGAAATAATTCGAAATAATCGAAGGTTTCGACCTCGACCGTCTTTCCGTTCCAGACGTCGTTCCACTGCTTGATTACTCTCGTTTCCGGGACCTCGGATTCGGCTTTTCCGCATGAGCAAAGCGCCGCGAAAACAATGACAATCATGAGCAATACCGAAGCCATGCTTGTTTTTGTCATCTCATGAATCCCGTGGTGTCAACGTTAATAGTCTGAGATGTAAGCCATGTTTCATATTCGCCTGTTAACTCGTTACGGTAAGCACATTTCGTGCAATGTTCCGATGCAAAAGTTGCAAGGCCATATTCTTCATTAACGTAATCTGCTCCGGAAACGTTCAGCCGCTTCGCCATATCCTCGGGCGAAATCTCGCAGATTTCGCGCATATCGGACAGGCGAAGTCCTATTTCTTTAAGTGATTCCCGGCGGGAAGTGGACATTGTCGTATCCTCCGGAAAGCGCCGCGCGGGGCGGGCGTTTCATTTGTATTTTTTATACTTTTTGTATCCCTGGCACTTCGTTCCGTCCTTGCCGTGCTTTGCGTAATGCCGCAGGAAATAATAAACGGCAAAACACGCAAGCAGAAATGCGGCGGCGCAGCAGACGTACAGTCCGACTTCCAGCGCCGGCGGCAGCGGCGTTCCGCGGCCCGACAGTATCAGAACCGCGATTGACAGCGCGGCCTCCGGAACGACCATATTCAGCGCAAACGTATAGAGAACGTACGTGAACCGGGGAAGTTCCGCCGTCTGTCCCGCAAAGTACAGCCATCTGAAGAACGCGGCCGCGGGGCCGTGTTTCGCGCGGCATTCCCTTCGGCTTTTCTGCAGGAAGGTTTTCGAGTGCTTCTGCCTCAGCTTTTCCGAGAGCACGCTCCGGAATTCAAGGGCGGAGATCAGAGTAAACAGAAGGGAAAGCAGCGCAAGTCCCGGCTGCGAACCGTCGGCGGCAAAGAAGTCTTTGACCGCCGTCATCAACCGAATTCGTATCCGAGTTCGATTGCCTTGATATTGAAGTCGTACAGGTTCTTGTGTTTGGCCGATACGACCTTCGCCATCGCGGCGGGAATATCCTTTTTGTCGATGACGGCGCTGTGTTCGATAACGCTGCCGAGCAGTATCATGTTGGCGATACCGTCGAATCCGCGCTCGGTCGAGAGCGCCGTGGCGGGAACGTAGTGAACGGTGACGTCCCCTCTCTCAACCTTGCGGTCGACGAGAGAGGAATCGACGTAGATCTCGCCGCCCGGTACGACCGCCGACTCGAACTTGTCGAGAGAGGGACGGTTCATAACGATCAGCACGTCGGGCTCGGTGACGATCGGCGAGCCGACCGGCTCGTCGGATACGATGACCGAGCAGTTGCAGGTTCCGCCGCGCATTTCGGGCCCGTAGGAGGGAAGCCAGCTGAGTTCCTTGTCTTCGATAAGGGCGGCCGCCGCAATGAATTTTCCGGTGAAAAGGACGCCCTGTCCGCCGAATCCGGCGATAAGAATGTTTTTCGTCATAGCAGCCGCCTCATTTCTTCTCCGCGTACTTGTCGCGGTACACGCCGAGCGGGTAGTAGGGGATCATATTCTCCTCGGCCCACTTCATCGCCTTCTCGGGCGTCATGCCCCAGTTGGTCGGGCAGGTGGAAACGACCTCGATGAGAGAGAACCCCTTCTTCTCGGTCTGATAGGTGAACGCCTTTTTGATGGCGCGTCCGGCCGCGCGGATGTTCTTTACGCTGTTGATCGCGACCCGCTCGATATAGGCGGGACCGTCGAGCTGCGAGAGCATCTCGCAGATCTTTACCGGGAACCCGACGGCTTCGACGTCGCGGCCGTAGGGAGAGGTCTGCGTGACCTGGCCGGGGAGCGAGGTCGGGGCCATCTGGCCGCCGGTCATTCCGTATATCGCGTTGTT
>CACZSP010000223.1 GCA_902783905.1 uncultured Ruminococcus sp. | reverse complement strand
GACACTTCATTAGCGCCGAAGGCGCGTCTTCACTAGTGCGAAGCACGTCTTCATTAGCGCCGAAGGCGCGTCTTCACTGCGAGCGCCATCAGGCGCGAAGCTTCTTGCCACTGCCCACTGTCAACTGAATTCAAGGAGACGAAAAAATGATAATCAGAAACGCGCTGATACACAACGCAGTCGACCCGGTACCCTTTACCGGCGACATACTCGTAAAAAACGGAAAAATTATATCGGTCGGCGGAAAGGTCGAAGCCGAAGACGCGGAGATCATCGAAGCGGAAGGCCTTTCGGCGTATCCCGGATTCGTGGACGCCCACAGCCATCTCGGTCTGGACAACTACGGCGGTCCCACCGGAGGCACCTTCGACTACAACGAGATGACCGACATCATTTCTCCTCAGCTGCGCGGGAGCGACAGCTATTATCCGCACGACGCGGCGATCCGAGCGGCGCTTGCCGGAGGAGTCACGACCGTCGCCGCCGGCCCCGGATCGGCAAACGTCCTCGGCGGGACCTTTTTCGCGGTAAAGACCTTCGGCAATACCGTGGAGGAGGCGACTCTGCGGGATCCGGTCGCCATGAAATGTGCCTTCGGCGAAAACCCGAAGCGCTGCTACCGGGACAAAAGCGATTCGGCAAGAATGACTACCGCCGCGAAACTTCGCGAGGCTCTCTTCTCCGCACGTGACTATATGATGCGGAAGGAACTGGCGGGTGACGACCGGTCCAAGCTCCCGAAATACGATATGAAAGCGGAAGCCCTCATCCCGGTACTGAAGGGAGAAATTCCTCTCAAAGCTCACGCGCACCGCTCCGACGATATAATGACGGCGCTGCGCGTCGCCCGCGAGTTCGGCGTCAGGATAACTCTCGAGCACTGCACCGAGGGCCACCTGATCGCAAAAGAGCTGAAATCCGCCGGAGTGCCTGTCGCCGTCGGACCTACGCTTACAAACGCGTCAAAGCTCGAACTTGTCAACAAGTCCTGGACCACGCCCGGCATCCTTGCCGCCGCCGGCATACCGGTATCGATCATAACCGACGCCCCGGTAATTCCGCAGCAGTATCTGCCTCTCTGCGCCGGGATGGCGGTAAAAGCCGGAATGGACCCCTTCCTCGCCCTTCAGGCGATAACGATCAATCCCGCGAGGCATATAGGAGTATCCGACCGGGTGGGCTCGCTCGAACCCGGAAAAGACGCCGACGTCGTCCTGACCGACGGCGACCCGACGGTAAGCACCACCGCCGTGGTGCGCGTCGTCCTGAACGGAGTCGTCAGGGTTTGAACGGGATCTAAGGCAATACCGCACAATTCGACGCACGCGAATTGTGCGGTATTGCCCTAAAAACGGCGGAGAAAGCTACTGACAGACAGTTTTGTCAGCGCTTTCTCCGCTTTTTCTTTTTTAGTTTTTCAACGATTCGAAAGGAATAAACAGCAAGTCTTCTCCAACCGCTTCCCCTTCGAGACAGTATATCACCCGCATGAAAACTCCAAGTTGTCCTGATTCTGTTTGCATAACGGCAGGTGAATCCATCATAATCGCTTCTATTCCTTTTTTGTAATACTCCTCGGAATAATCGATCCGAATATCATCATAATCAAACCCGGCGTCGAATTCTGACAGCAGTTCTTTGGTTTTTTGCTTTAATTCCGCATCTCCGGGGTACTCCGGGATTTCTGCGTTATTTATCCATCCGGGATTCTCAAACACAAGCTTGAAAAGATCCCCGTTCTGATTCAGAAATACAACTACACGGGAATATACCTGCCAGCCGTTCATTTTCTTTGACGGTCTCAGATAAAACTTTATTCGGGACAGTTCATCGTTGTCCGGATATTTTACGCAATAAACGTAATAATCTTCGGGGTTCAGCATAGGATCGCCTGTCAGCACGTTCCTGTTATATTTTTTGACGTATTCCCACATTTTTGATTCCAGTTCTTCAACGCTCATTTTGGGCTTTGACGGATCAAAAGAAACGCTGCGACTTATCGCCTGCAGATCACCGTTCTCCGCGAAGGCAAGACGTGTGTAAACACCGTTTATATACGATTCATCAGCAAAATGCCTGTCCGGATAATTTACCCACGCCCTTGAGCTGTTATTCAGATATCGATATTTTATCTCCTCCCCTTCGATTAAAAACGTGAACTCATCACCCTCTGTAAACTTTGCGATACCGTTCCTGTAATTAACCAGCTTTATTTCGTATCCTCCGTTCAGTTCGTTCTGATGATTTTTAATACTTGATATCCGTTCCGCATTATCGGAATCAGATAAAAAATATATCTTTTGATTGGAACTGACGCTTTTTTCCGCCAAACAGGACGTAAGCGGAATCAAAAAGCACAGTACGAAAAATAAAGAAAGAAATCTGTTTTTCATTTTTGAAGTTTCCCTTCGTTTCGTTGAGTTTTTTTAGTTTTGTTCAGGTTCGTGACGCCTTACGTCAGTCTTATTGTTCCTCATTCATTAAGTAAGACGTCAAAAATCGACGAAAGGTTCATTTTTTTTGAAAAAAATAAAATATTTTTTGAAAAAATAAAAAAACCGCATTATCAGACCAGCCATCCATACATCTGCGCTTATTATAACAAACGAATCAACAGCGGTCAAGCGTTTTTTGCGTTTCAGCGGCTTCCCCGGAAACCGGGATATATTATTTTGGATCCCCGACCCGGAACAAATGCGCGACCTCAGTTCCGGCTTGATTGCGGCGAACGCGGTTTTTC
>CACZSP010000222.1 GCA_902783905.1 uncultured Ruminococcus sp. | reverse complement strand
TGCCGGAAAACATAAGAAAATCCAGCATAAATGAGCAAAAACGGCGCTGTCTCGCGCCGAGAAAAAGTCGACGGGGGATGTAAAAAAACTCGGTTCACGAGTTTTTTTACATCCCCTTGGAATAAAGGAATTATTCCGCCGGCTTGTACGTTATGTCGGCATAACCGTAAACGATATGGCAGACCTTTTCCTCGACCGCCTGCTCCTGCAGGTAATCCTCGCCGTAATACATGGCGAAATACTGTTCGATCTGCTCGGCGGAAACCTCCTGCCCCTGGGCTTTGTATCTTTCCACCATTTCGTTAAGAAAGTCGCGGTAGATGCCGTCGTTCATTTCGATCCCTTCGGACTTCAGGATATACTGCGATATAAGCTCGCACGCCACTTTCTCATTTACGTCTTTTTCGATCTGCTCGTCGGTGTACCCGGACGCGAGCATATATTCGCTTATCGTTTTTCCGTAATACGCCGCGCCTTCGGCAATGCTGCGTTTTATCGACTGAAGATAGTAGTCGAGCTGCTGCTGAGGGTATTTTTTTATCTCGGCTTTTTCAAGCAGCGCGTCCCATATCTTCGCGTAAACGTCCTGAAAGCGCCGGTAGTCGTCCATTTCCTCGAGGTATTCTTTCAGATACGCTCTGTAGGACGCGGCGTCCTTCTGCGCGCCCGAGCTGAGCTTGTCCGCGATCTCGTCGGTCAGCACCGCTTTGCATATTCCGTGAACTATAACCTTGAAGGTGACCGGCTTTCCCGCGAGTTCGGCGTAGTAGTTCTCGGGGAAGGTCAGGTCGAGAGTGATCTCCTGTCCGGATTCGACTCCGATCAGTCCGTCTGCAAATCCCTGTATGTAACCGCTGTTTTCGGTGTCGAGAAGTATCTTTGCCTTGTAACTCGTACCGCCGCTGAACTGTTCGCCGTCTATAAACCCGCGGTATTCCATTTCGATCGTGTCTCCCGCCTCTGTTTTTCTCGAGGTGTCGAGAGTATAGTAATCGTAATAAAGAATGATCTCGGACAGTTCGGCGTCGAGGATCTCGTCGGTTATTACACGCTTTTCCACCGACGATTCGAGTGGAAGCCCTTTATAGTCAAGCGAAATATACTCGTCGAGACTGAGCTTCGAATAATCGATTTTCTCCGCGCTGACGTCGGGGATCGGGTCGGTGAGCGCCGCCGTTCCGCTTCCGGGGACCGACTGTTCGGCGGTCGACAGAGGCGAGGTGATCCCGGCCGAGCCGAACAGGTCGCTCAACGAACAGGACTGTAAAAGCAGTACCGCCGCGGCGAGTATCGCGAAAAACGCCTCGCGTGTCAAAGTGAAGTGTTTTTTCATGTTTTTCTCCGAAAAAGAGGATAAAAAATACCGCGCCGGACTCTGCGGGATCGTAATGATCGATGACGTCAGTGTCGCAGGCGCGGTAAAAGAGGATGATCAGTCTTCCTTTTTGGAGACTACTTCCTTGCCGTCGTACATGCCGCATTCGGGGCAGACGTGATGGGCTTTGATAAGAGCGCCGCAATTGGGGCACTTGATAAGGTTGGGAGTCACGAGCTTCCATGTGCTGGAACGTCTCTTGTCTCTGCGGGCCTTGGATGTTTTTCTCTTCGGTACAGCCATTGTGAACCTCCTGTATTTCTCTTTTTTTAAACCTGATCGATCAGTCCCATTTGATCTCTTTGAGCTTCGCCCATCTCGGGTCTGTCTCGGGAACGAAGCAGTCGCATCTGCCTTCTTTTTCCAGCTTTTTTCCGCAATGCGGACACAGCCCGGGACAGTCGGGAGAGCAGAGAAGGACCATCGGGAATTCGACGAGCACCGATTCGCTGACCGCGGAATCGGGATCGATCGCGCCTCCGTTTATGATAAGATAGTTCTCGGCGTTTTCTTCAAGTTCGCCTTCGTCTATCACTCCGGGAGCGACGAGAGTCCTGTCGAAGCTGAAGACCAGCTCTCCGCGCACCTTCGCGAGGCACCGGGAGCACTCCCCCTCGTACGGCACCGAAACGGTCGATTCGAGTCTGACGTAACCGGCGAGATCGGTGACGGTGCCCTTCAGCGAAGCGCCCGGCAGAAGCCTGATTCCGTCGGGCGCCCGGTCGGGCGCTATCGCGCAGTCAAGGTCTATCCGGTCGACGTCGCCGCGGAGCAGGGAGGAAAGATCTATCGTCATTTGCCTGTTCCTTCCGTCGGATGAAATGAGACACAAAATATATTATACTTCAAATAATATTATTTGTCAATAATTATTTTGCGGTAAGGCGCTCGGTGTCGCGGCAGATAACGAGCTCCTCGTTCGTCGGGATGACGTATACCGGGATCTTCGAATCGTCGGCGGATATGCGGATTATGTTCGGCTGGCGGAACGCCTTTTCGTTGTTGTCGTGATCCAGCTTGATGCCGAAGTATTCCATATCCTCGCAGACGATCCAGCGCAGTCTGGGATTGTTTTCACCCAGTCCGGCGGTGAAGACGAGTGCGTCGAGTCCGTTCATAAGGGCGGTGTAGGCGCCGATATACTTTTTGATCTGATGCTTTAAAATGTTGACCGCGAGGTTGCAGTTTTCGTAGTTCGGATCGGACGGGCCTCTTGCGATGACGTCCTCGAGGTCGCGGGAATCGGACGAGTAACCGTCGGTCAGACCGATGTATCCGCACTTTTTGTTCATGTATCTGTCGACCTCGTCGGGAGTCATGTTTTCTTTTTTCATGATATAGGGGACGATGGCGGGGTCGATGTCGCCGCAGCGGGTGCCCATTATGACGCCGGCAAGCGGGGTGAAGCCCATTGAGGTGTCGAGGATCTTTCCGTCCTTTACGGCGGAAATCGACGAACCGTTGCCGATGTGACATGTGACGATTTTCGTTCCTTCGGCTTGGCCGCCGAGGATCCTGATCATTTCGCCGGATACGTATCTGTGAGAGGTTCCGTGTGCGCCGTATCTTCTGATGTGGTACTTTTTATAG
>CACZSP010000221.1 GCA_902783905.1 uncultured Ruminococcus sp. | reverse complement strand
GTCGTTCCTCGGCGGAAAAGACAGCGATCCGATGACGGTGGCCGAGCTTCAGACGGCGCTTTCCGGCGGCGATCTTACCGCTGAAGCCTTTGCGGATCGAAAGACCAAACTGCTGGTCTACGATTACAGCAATCTGTCGGAAACCGGAAGCGCTCTGGCGCTCGTCGCCGTGACTGACGGGAACGGGATCTGCGGATACGTTTATCTTGGATTCAACGTCGTGAACAGGGAAGTGTTCCGCGCTGATCTTTTCGACAGGAATCTCAATTACTGCGGCGATCTTCTTACGGAAGGATTTAACGGATTCGCGGCAAAAGGGAATCCGGATCTTCCCTCGTACGCCGGGTTCTGATCCGCAGCGGCGCGATCCTGCGCCGTGAAATAGTCGACGGGGATGCTAAAAAACTCGGTCTCGGGTTTTTCAGCATCCCCGTGATTTGCTTTTTTCGGGAGCTTGACGGGCCGTAGGGGAAATGCGGATCCGATTATTGTTCTTGCGAAAAGAAGGAATTTGTGGTAAAATAATAATGTTCCGAATGGAATGGAAGATGATCCGGAGCCGCGCCAGCGGGGAGCGCTTTACGGGTGAAACGGCTATCCGGTCAACGGTTCTGAACAATGTCGGAGAATGATGATGGAACAGACGCGTACTGACAGGCGATACGACGTGATCGTGGCCGGCGGCGGACTGACAGGGGTCGCCGCGGCGGTTTCCGCGGCCAGACTCGGGAAGACGGTCCTGCTGATAGAAGAAAGCGGGTGTCTCGGCGGGGCGGCATCCCAGGCGCTCGTTTTTCCCTTTATGCCGTACTGGACGAAAACGACGGACGGCGCAGGAAACACCGAAAAATTTGTATTAAGCCGGGGATTCCTTGAGGAAATCGTCCGGGATCTTGAAGCGGGCGGTAATATACTGAGAGGGACCGCCTTTGATACCGAGGCGCTTAAGCTGCTGCTTGACCGCAAGGTGACCGGGGCGGGAGCGGAGGTCCTTTTTCATGCCACACTATGCGGCGTTGAAAAGAAGGAAAACACTGTCGTTTCGGTTTCCGCCGTCACCGCCGCAGGCATACTTACTTTCGCCGGAAGCCGTTTCATCGACTGTACCGGCGACGCCGATCTGGCGGTCCTCGCCGGAGTTCCGACGCTTCTCGGCAGGGAGCCGGATCATCTGTGCCAGCCGATGACGCTCTGCTTCCGGGTCGGCAACGTCGATAAAAAACGCTTTTTCGAAGCGAAACCTTTATGGAAAGGGGAGCTTTACGATAAGTGGAAAGCCGCCGGCAAGACGTCCAATCCCAGAGAAAACGTCCTTGTTTTCGACTACCCCGCGGAAGGCGTGCTTCATTTCAACACCACCCGCGTCGTAAAACTGGATCCGACCGATCCCTTCGACCTGACGCGCGCGGAGATGGAGGCGCGAAAACAGGCGGCGGAACTTATGTCTTTTTTCAGAGAGTGCGAAATACCCGGAACGGAAAAAGCGGAACTTCTTTACACGGCACCGTCTATCGGGGTCCGCGAAAGCCGTATGCTCGACGGCGAATACACGCTGACGGGAAAAGATCTGAGGGCATGCACAAGATTTGACGATGCCGTCGCGGCGGGCAATTACGATATCGACATACACAATCCGGAAGGAAGCGGCACGAGCCACTACTACTTCCCGAACGGCACCTGGTACACCGTCCCCTACCGTGCGCTGATCCCGAAGATCTCAGACTGCAGAAATCTCATCGTGGCGGGCCGGTGCATTTCGGTGGACCACGAGGCCCAGGCATCGATCCGCATTATGCCGATCTGTACCACACTTGGCGAAGCGGCCGGCGTTGCCGCATCCGTTTCGCTCGATGAAGACGTGCCGGTCCAGCGCGCTTCGGTCGGCAGGATCAGGAAGATCCTTGCAGAATCCGGCGCGTTCACGGGTATTTAATTGAAACGGAGGCCGTATAACACCATGAAAAAACTGATCAAACCGGCTCCTTTGCGCAAAGGACAGACGATAGGGCTGATCGCTCCCTGCAACGGAATGTCGGAGGCAGGCATCGCTCCGGCGATCGAAGCAATAAAGACTTGCGGATTCGAAGTCAAGCTCGGCGAACACATATTCTCCCGCACCGACGGATACGGCGGCAGCGCGGAAGAGCGCGCATCTGATTTCAACGCGATGATCGCCGACGGAGCGGTGTCGGTGCTTCTGTTCCCGGGCGGGGAGATATCCATCGAGATCCTGCCGCTTATCGATTACGAGTCGGTGAAGAAGCATCCCAAGATTATATGCAGCTACAGCGACGGAACCTTCCCGGTGGAGGCCGTTCACAGCATGACGGGACTCGTTACCTTCTACGGCGGCTCGACAAGGACCTTCGATCCGCTGACCGATTACAATTTCGCCAGCTTTTCCGACCGCCTCATAACCGGTTCGACCGAATACGTGAAGGCGTCGGAATGGAAGACCGTCTGCCCCGGGAAGGCGGAGGGAGTTATCGTCGCGGGGTATCTGGCCAACTACGACACGCTGCTGCGTTCGGATTATTATTCGGTCCCGGACGAAGACTGCATACTCGTCATCGAAGATCACGAAAAATTCTCCGACGTGCGCATCGTGTCGAGATGGTTGAACGACATGATACAGAAGGGCGCGTTCGGGCGCGCGAAGGGCCTTGTGTTCGGACACTATACGTCCGATCCGGAAAAGCTTGAAAAGCTTTTCGCCGTACTCCGCCGCGTCGGAGAAAAAGTCGGAATACCCGTCGTTTACACCGACGATTTCGGTCACGGCGCGAATATGTCGATCTTCCCGGTCGGCATAAGAGCGGCTTTCGATACCTCCGACGGAAGCTTCCGCATGTTCGAGGCCGGAGTGGATATCTGACCCGGTTTTTTCCCTGACACCGCGGAGGGACGAACGGACAGCCTTGCTCCGCATCTGCCGAAGGCCGTTCCCGACGCGGCGGTTCCGCTGTGATCTATTTATATCTGACATATTCCGAAAGGAGCGTAAAATGAAACAAACTCCCGTGACCGCGGAAGCGCTGAAAGCCTACTCCGCATCATACTGTTCGTCTCCCGCCAAAAAGGCCATGACGAACGCTTTTTCAAGGACGTCGCTTTCCGACCTGTCCTTCGATCCGGTCGCCTCCCGCGACGTCAATTTCAGGTTTTCGAACAGCATCAAAACGATGTCGGCAACGAACCAGAAATCCTCGGGACGCTGCTGGCTGTTCGCCGCGACCAACCTGCTTCGCGAGATCATCGCCGGGAAGAAAAACCTCGATTCCTTCGAGCTTTCCCAGTCTCATCTTGCCTTCTGGGACAAATTCGAGCGGGCAAACTATTATATCGACTCGATAATCGACACCTCCGCTCTTCCGGACGGCGACAGAACGGTCGATTACATAATCGAGACGGGCGTCGGAGACGGCGGTCAGTGGGACATGTTCGTCAATATCGTACGCAAATACGGTATCGTTCCCAAGGACGCCATGCCCGAGACCTTCCAGTCGTCGTCGACGTCGCAGGTCAATAAATACCTCAACCTCTGCTTAAGAAAGGCGGCGTGTCTTATCCGTTCGGTCGGACGCGAAGATCACTCAAGAGAGGCGAAAATCGAGGAGATCCGGCAGAAAACGCTCGACTCGGTCTTTTCTTTCCTCTGCGAATGCTATACGCTTCCTCCCGAGAGGTTCGATTTCGAATATACCGACAAGGACGGCGGGTATCATCTTGAAAAGGACTTCACGCCGATATCCTTCAGGGACGAAATGATCGGGGATTATCTTGACGGTTACGTATCGATAATAAACGCTCCGACCGCCGACAAGCCCTTCGGGAAGACCTACACCGTCGCCTATCTCGGAAACGTTTCGGGAGCCCCCGAGATCGTATATCTCAACCTTGAGATCGACGAATTCAGGGAACTTGTCAAAAAACAGCTGGTCGACGGCGAGCCGGTCTGGTTCGGCTCCGACTGCGGCAAGTATTCCGACTCGACGAGGAAGGTCTGGGACCCCGGCGCGTTCGACTTCGAACTGCTTACCGGTCTCGATCTTTCGATGACGAAGCAGCAGATGCTGGATTATCACGTGTCGAAAATGAATCACGCGATGGTATTTACAGGAGTCAATCTCCGCGAAGACGGTACGCCCGACCGCTGGAAAGTCGAGAACAGCTGGGGTTCCGACGGACCGAACAAGGGATATCACACCGCGACCGCCGAATGGTTCGACAGATACGTATATCAGGCGGTAATCAACAAAAAGTATCTCGAAGCTTTCCGGGACGCGCTCGCGGAAAAACCGGTCGTCCTCCTTCCCTGGGATCCGATGGGATCGCTCGCCGACTGAAAAGAAATGATTAAACAGGCTGCCAGGAAACCCGAATTCAGATTCGGGCGACCGGGCAGCCTTTTATTTGCAAACTGTTGGAAAAATCTGTAAAAACGGTAAGATAACTGAAACGACAGCGATACAGGAGGGTCTTTCGATTTTGCTCCTGTACCGCTTCGACTCGCCCCCCTCATCCTGTTGCGGGAATTAAAAACAGCGAAAAAACGATAGTAAACTGCTCCCGCAACATCCGTCTCGCTGCGGCTCGGGCACGGCGCGGCTCTGACAGCCCCCCGGGCTGTCATTCACTACCGCGCCGCCGCTTCGCTACCCCC
>CACZSP010000220.1 GCA_902783905.1 uncultured Ruminococcus sp. | reverse complement strand
GCCGTCAATATGCGTGCGCCGAATTGTGCGGTATTGCCTTAAACCAGTTCCTTCAGTTTCGCGGCAGTTTCGCGCCTGAAGAGATCTATGACGTCGGTGATGAAATCGGTCACGGACAGACGGTCGTCGGTGACGAGCACCGTCATATCCAGCATATTCGACGCGCAGACGTGCTCGTCGCAGGCGTGGCTCTCGGAAAAGGTGGCGTTTGCGTGCTGGCGGCCGATATACGCCTCGTCGTATCTCTTTCCGCCTTCGACCTGGCTTTCGAAAAGATTAAGCATAGCGGGGGCGAGCGACGTTCCCTTTTCGGAATCGACGACGGTCCGGACGCCGTCAGGCAGCCAGTCGAGCGACCGCCAGACCTCGCATCCCCAGAGTTTTTTCGGCCTTTTTCCGGGAGGCAGGGAGCGGATGGCGGCGACCGTCCGGCAGAAAACGGCGACGTGAGTGGCGTGTCTGTCCGCCGGATTGTGAGTGTAGATTTCTTCGGGGGAAGCGTCGAGGATCAGGCGAGCGATATCGCCTTCGACGGCGTCACGTGCGTCACGCTTGGCCTCCGCAGATGTGTATCCGAGAAGAGCGAGAGCCGAATAATTACCGAATTCGGCCGCCCTTTTCTGCTCTTCGATCCTGAGTTTCACCATTTCTTCGTCGGTAACTCCGGCGAATCTGCCCGTCCTCGGGCTCGACGCTCCGTCGGTGACGACGACGCCGGAAAAAGGTTCGCCCGTTTCACGGCATTCGCCGATCACCGACAGCGCCATCAGTTCTATATCGTCCTGATGGGCGGCTATACAGAGTTTTTTCGTGCGCGCGAGCGCGCTTTTTTCTTCCGTCCCGTCCGGTACGTACACGATCATAATATTATATCCTCCGTTTTCTTTCAGCAACAGCAGCAGGGCAGCCAGCAGCAGCACGGAAGCCGCTCGCATATCGAGCACCCGGTGTTGCAGACGTCCTCCGCGGACGAAGAGGCGCTCCTCGTATTCATATTTCTGAACATCTCTCTCGCCTTCGCGTACTCCGCGTTGCCCGGATCCATCGAGCAGGCGATGTCGAAGGCGGAGCCTGCGTCGAAGTATTTACCCTTCCTGACGCAGACGCAGCCGCAGAGGAAATACCACTCGGCGGTGCGTTCGTTGGTCGGAACGGCAAAAAGAAGACTGTACGCCTCGTCGTATCTTTCGGCGGAGATATAGGTCCTGATGCGGTCGAATACTTCACGGTAACTGCCGGACGAGGAGGATCCCGTCCTTCCCGAGGCCCCGAAGTCGTAGCCGTAACCCCAGTTTCTGTATCCTCCGCCGTACCCGCTGCTCTGACTGCCCGACGTGTCCTGAGCTTTCCCCGCCCGGATCTTCTGGATCTCGTCGTAGGCGGCGTTGACTTCCTTCATCTTTTCGCCGGCGATGTCGGCGAGTTTTTTGTCGCGGTACCTGTCCGGATGATACTTCTTGACGAGGTCGCGGTATGCTTTTTTAATCTCGTCGTCCGACGCGTTTCTGTCGACGCCGAGGACTGAATACGGATCCTTTGCCATCCTTCACCCCGTCAGATCTTGTTTTTTCCCGGCTTGCGGTAGGTGCCGTCGAGTATTTCGGAGGTCACGGCGGGTATGCCGAGACTCAGTATGTTGCGGATGATCCTTCCCGACGGTGTGCTTCCCTCTCTGCCGCCGGATATAAGCTCGAAGGCGTCGAGCGTTTCGGCCGCTTCGGATCCCGACAGGCAGAGGATAGTCTTTTTTTCCTCGTCGGACAGCCCGGATTTACCGTAAACGCCCACGAAAGGATTGAAACGGCCGAGCTTTTCGTCCTTTTTCATATCGTCGAGGGCGTCGGCAAAGTAGACCCATCTGCCCAGATGCTTTCCTATCGCCGCGGCAACCGCCGCCTCGTCCTTTTTTTCGGGATCGGACGAGAAGGGATAGGAGCAGACGAATGCGGTCGTCTCGCCGCAGATATCTGCGAGCGTGTCGAGAGAAATGCGTCCGGGATCGCTCTTCGCCCCGGCTTCGGCGTCGGACAGCGCCCGGACCGCCGATGAAATCCCCGCTTTGAGACCGGGATAACGTTCTTCCGCCTTCTTTTCCCATCCTTTTGCCGCGGTCAGCGCTACGCCGGCTCCGAGGCGGCGTATGCCGCTTTCGTCGGAAAGATCGTCCCGGAATCCGAAGGCCGCCAGCATCCCGCACGCGGCGGAGGCATAAGCGACCCCGGCCGAATTTCTGACCATCTTTCTTCCCGCCAGCGGGTTGACCGGACATCTTTCGTTTACCGTCCCGGCCCGGGAATCGCAGAGGCAGTCGACAAGCAGCGCAAGAAAAACCGAATCGTAAGACAGGCAGGTACGCGACGTGCATCCGCACTCCTCGCCCATCGAGCGGCATATCCCGCAGTACACCGCGCGGTAGTATTCGTAATCCGAAACGGTCAGTTCCCCGACCGACGGTCTGACGTATCCGAACATGCGCCCCTTCTCCTCCGCCGAAATGCGGTACCGCGCTTTCCGTCAGCCGGACCGCGGTTGCGTTTTTTCACATATATTATAATCTTATATCGTTTTTTTGTCAAGTTGGCACTTGACCTCGCGGGCAAGTTGTGATATGATATATTTGATTATAGGGTTTCTGTTCACTGGAGACGTTATGAAAAAGAAGATAAAAATACTGTTCCTCGGAAACAGCCTGACCTACGTCAATTTCCTCCCCCTTGCCGTAAAGAAATTCTTCCGCAAGGCCGGAATCGACGCCGAAACGGTGATGATCACTCAGGGCGGAAAATGCCTCGACTGGCATCTGACGCACAGGGACACCGAGTTCAACGTGAAATACGGCGGATACGACTACGTTGTCCTTCAGGGAAAAGCCACCGGGTTCGATCCCGACTCTTTCGTCGACGCCGGAACAAAGATAATAAACGATATGATAAAACCGGCGGGCTCGGTCCCCGTCCTGTATCTCGCCTGGTCGCTGCGCGGCGAGAGCGAAAAGCAACCGGTGATGACCGGCGCGTATAAAAAACTGTCCGACGCGACCGGCGCCCTGCTTGCGCCGGCGGGAGAGGTCTGGCAGAGAGCTTTGCGCCTGCGTCCCGCCCCCGATATTTACATGCCCGACGGAAACCACCCGACGCCGGCCGGGACCTACCTTTGCGCGGCAACGATCTTTTACACGGTTACCGGGCGACGTACCGCCCTTCCGGTCTCCGAACGCGGAGGAATATTCGAAGAGTACGGTCTTGACGCCGCGACGGCAAGGAAGATAAACGCCCTGGCTCTGTCGGAATCCGCGCGATTCCCGGTATGAAGATCGGAAATACGGATATCCCGCACGGGCTGATCCTTTCGCCCATGGCCGGCGTCACCGACCGCGCGATGCGGATAGTCTGCGCCTCCTTCGGAGCGGAATACGCCGTGACCGAAATGGTCTCGGCGAAGGCGCTGGTCTACGAAAAAAGAGGTCGTCCGTCGGCTCCGGCGAAAACGGCGGAGCTGTGCATAATAGGAGAAGACGAAAAGATCCCCACGGCGGTCCAGCTGTTCGGCTCCGATCCGGACATCATAGCCGAGGCGGCGTCTCTCATATCCGGCTGCGGATACCGCGGATTCGGCGGGAGGCGCGCCGACGCGATAGATATCAATATGGGATGTCCCGTC
>CACZSP010000219.1 GCA_902783905.1 uncultured Ruminococcus sp. | reverse complement strand
GTGGGTCGCAGAAGATGACACAGCCCTGGCAGATCTGTATAAGATGCACGTTCCAATCCCCGAACTGGCAGTAACGTTCAAAAGAACAACAAATGCAATTCGTTCCCGGCTGAAAAAGCTCGGGCTGATTCAGTAACCGAAAAAAATGCCGTTTTAGGCACTCGGAATTATAATGCGGAAGGCAGTCAGTAACTGCAACACCGAAACATGATTCAACCGGTTGCAAAACGTTGAATCACGCCGCAAACCGTTTCAAACAAAAGGCCCGTACTGACGGAAAAATCACTCCCGATAAATACGAGTCATTGTATGTCTGATTAAACCAACGTGCACAAAACGGTACGCACCGCGTGCGGTCGATCACTCTTTTTTTGGTGACCTTCCGCACGATTGCCGGATGCGTACCGTTTTTTGTTTTTCGTTACAACCCGCCGCTAATCCGGCATAAGCAACAAATCCGCCCTTTTCGTATCTGATTGCGTTACGGAAACGGCTTCGCTTCGTTTGTAAACGAAGCAGGCGTTTTCATCCCGCCTCAGCGCGGTCTTTTCACTTTCAGCGTGATTATCTCAAACGGCGACACGTCGATACCGAACGTCGTCCGGCCGTCTTTATATTCAATGGCGACGGGCTTTTCGGGATTTTCGAGAAGATCGCACGACTCGACGCTCTCCGCTTCAAATCCGAGCGTGACCGAAGTACGGCAGCGCTTGTTCAGACTTTCGTAAAGTCTGATTATTATTCCGTCGCCGTCCTCCGCCTTTTTGACGGTGTCGGCGATCACGTTATCCGCGTCGATGCGCACCGCTGACCAGCTTTCGGGAAGGCGGATTCCCGACGGGCGCACTTCCGCGGGGCGGGAGATCGCCGCCATCGGGAGATTGAGCATATATCCCTCCCGGACGGTATCCGAGTCCTGAAGCGTCCCGGCGTGCGGCAGAAGCGAATAGGTGAATTCGTGTATCCCCTCGTCGGCGACCTCGTTGGGATACTCGGGGCACCGCAGAAGCGTCAGCATCATCGTGTTGCCGTGAACGTTGTATCCGTACTTGCAGTCGTTGAGCAGAGAGACTCCGTATCCTCCCTCTGACAGATCGGCAAACTTATGTCCGCAGGTCTCGAATTTCATTCTGTCCCAGGAGGTGTTGAAGTGGGTCGGGCGCTCGGTATAACCGAACTGTATCTCGAAAGAGGCGCGGTCGGAGTTGACCGCCACCGGGAAGGCGGCGCGAAGGATCCGGTGCTTGCCGTGCCAGTCGAGCCGGGTCTCGAAATCGATCCGGCGGATCGAATCGTAAAACCAGACGGTCTGGACGATCTCGCTGTCTCCGTGTCTTTTCAGCGTGCGCAGGCCGCGTCTGGCGCCGTCCGACACTATCTCCGCCGATTCGGGCGAACCGACGGTTATATACTTGTATCCGCTGTATTCGACTATTTCCCAGGCGTCGTATTTGTCGGGATAGTCCTCGTAAATTCGCAGACTGTTGCCCTTTTCTCCCGGAGCGATAACCTCGCGCCGGTTTTCAACGTCGTACAGGGAAACGATTTCCGCGCCCCCGTCAAACCGCACCGTCCAGAAGGGGCTTTCAAAGATAAATCCCTCTCCTTCTCTTTCGGCGCGGACGGAACATCCGTCGTCCGAAAGATCGACGGCTTTGTAGCCCTTCGGAGGTATACCAGAGACCGCGAAGGTCTTTCCTTCAGCCTTCACTATTCCCTTCCCCTCGAAGGAATGGGGATTGAACACTACGTATTTTTTATCCGTTTCGACCGCCGATGCGATCGCTGAAAGTCTTTCTCCGGTTATCTTTTCCGCCGTGGCGAAAATCCCGGCGTAATCTCTGTCGGTATCCTCGTACACCTCTCTGATGGACGAGCCGGGGATGATGTCGTGGAACTGATCGGTAAGAACCGTCTCCCAGGCCCCTGACAGCTCATCGGACGGGAAAGGCGTCCCCAAAAGGATCTCGGCCCCGGTCGACACAAGCTCCGCCTGCTGCAGAAGCTGCTCGGAACGGCGGTTGTTCTTTTTGTTTTTCGCGTTGGAGGTATACGTCCCGCGGTGAAATTCGAGGTAAAGCTCGCCTCTCCACTCGGGGACACGATCCGCCTCCTCCATTTTCTTTTCGAGACGTTTCAGAAAGTCGCCGGCAAAACCGATGACCGCCTTCGGCTGCCCGGGCAGGCCGTCCTTCTGCCGACGCAGGTTTTCGAGCATAACGTTTGTCGGCCCGCCTCCTCCGTCTCCG
>CACZSP010000218.1 GCA_902783905.1 uncultured Ruminococcus sp. | reverse complement strand
CGCGGCTTTGCCGCGAATACCCTCCATGAAAAAGCAAAGCTTTTTCAACTAAGTGTTCCGCTTGCGCGGAACGTGAAGCGTCCTTCGGACGTGAAGCGCGCTTTTCGCGTGAAGTGTGCCTGAGGCACGATATGCGGAACACTTAACTTCACTTTGCGGCTAAGCCGCAAAACTTCACTGCGACGTAAGGCGCAACTTCACTTGCCCGCAGGGCAAACTTCACTGAAAGGAAAAAGGTTATGTCAGAATCAAAACTTCGTGATCGATCCACCTCTTTTGCCGTTCCGATCGTCATCTTGTCATGAAAACACGTTTCATAACCGCCATTTCCTCCGCCTTCTTTTGCCTGACCTTCCTGCTTTCCTTCTGCGGATGCGGAGGCGGGATCACACGATACTCCGGCGTATCGCTGAAGCGTTTGGAGTATTCGAGCGTCAAATACAACGGAGGGTTCACGCGCGAGTACGTGTTCGATTTTGAAAGCAACACGGTAAAAACGCGCGGGTATATCCCCGGTCAGAGTGATATTTCCGATTACGAAATGATCGCTTCGTTTACGGATGATGAAGAAACGGAGCTGATAGACAGGCTGTATTCGTACGGTCTTTTCGAAATAAAAAACGACTATCCGTCTCCCGCCGGAATCATCGACGGCGGCGGATGGAGTTTGACCGTTGAATACAGCGACGGAACCGTTAAGGAATCTACCGGATCGAACAATTCACCGAAGTCGGTCTTCAAAAAATGCGCAAACGCGTTTTATGATATATGCGGCGAAGGCGTCGTCGCCGGCGTTACGCAGAAGTAAAAACCGGTTTTTAGAGGAGAAGTCAATGATAAGACTGATCGTTCCGGATGAAGAATATCTGAAATCGTATAAAGAAGCATTCGACGAATACGTTGAAAACGGCGTTACGACCTATTCATTTACCGACGTTTTCTCTCACGACGTTTTAGAGAAATTCGACCGGTACAGAGACGAACGCGACCTGCCGCCCGATCGTGTGGGCGCAGACGTATACTGGCTGGTGGACGATGAGAGATCGTATTTTATAGGCGAGATCGCCGTTCGCCACAGATTGAACGACGCGCTGGCAAAACGCGGCGGACATATCGGATACGGTATCCGTTATTCTGAATGGAACCGCGGTTACGGGACGAAAATGCTCGCGCTTGCGCTGGAAAAAGTCAAGGGAAAGCATATTTCTCCCGTACTGATAACCTGCGACGACGGTAATACCGCGTCGGCAAGAGTGATCGAAAAGAACGGGTTTACGCTGTGTGATATCATTCCGGTTTCGACCGACGCGGGGACCGTCCTGACAAGGCGGTATTGGAAGGATATTTTGTAAACAAAACATTATCATACCGTGATAAAGTCTTTCCGGCAATCCCGGAACCGAGGAGGCAACTGATGAGGAAACTACTGTGTTTTTTGCTGTGTTTGATTGCCACCGTTGCTCTTTCCGGATGCGACGGGGCGTCGTATTCCGCCGGAAAATACGACGAGATAAAAGAATACGTTGAAGAAAACGCCGACAATACGGCGGTAACCGGCGACACAGAGTTTTTTACGTATAAAACGAACGGGCTGAGCATCGGCGGCGTGTATTACGGTTATTATTATTCCGAAAACAACGAAGTCCTTGTTCCCGATTTTTACTCCGGCAGCGGTCCGGGAAAAGCCGAAACCAAAGACGGCGGGACGTATTTCGGAAGACCGAACGACGGAACCGACTGGTGCTTTGTCAGGCAGATAAAGGATCGCTGGTTTTATTTTGAACTTCACTGGGGCTGAAAGATCCGATGAAATCGGATACGGAAAAACGGTATTGCCTTAAACATTTTTAAGATGAATTACACTGTTGACGAAATCAGAACCGGCAAATTCCGGATGAATTATCTTCGGTTCGGGACCGGAAAACGGAACATGGTGATACTTCCCGGACTGAGTCTTGTGAGCGTTATGCCGTCGGCGCCCGCCGTAGTAAAACGGTATGAGATCTTCTGCGACGATTTTACCGTTTATCTTTTCGACAGAAGAAGCGATCTGCCGGACGAATACACGGTTTTCGACGCCGCGCGTGACACCGCTGAGGCGATCAGTTTGCTGGGACTGGAAAAAACAGATATCTTCGGCGCTTCGCAGGGAGGAATGATCGCGTCGGTGATCGCGGCG
>CACZSP010000217.1 GCA_902783905.1 uncultured Ruminococcus sp. | reverse complement strand
GTCGGCATTTTCCGTACCGCCGCCCGGCGATCCTCCTCTTTCGCAGGAAAGAAAGCCGGATAAGACGGTAAGCAGACAAAGCATAAGCAGCACGATCCGGCGTATTTTTGTCATTCGTTTCCGTCCGCGGCCCGGATCAGCGTGCGGATCCTGTTCCGGTAATCGGCGTAGCGGTATGCGGCGCGCTCGGGCGTATCGGAGTCGAGGATCGCCTGCATGCCCTCGCGGTAGAGCTCGTCGATCCGATCCGTCACCTCGGCGCAGCGAATGGTATCGACCGATTGCATCAGCGTGTCGAGCTTCTCGGCGGATTCCCGGATCGCGGCGTTAAGATTCGCCCGGCCCTGAGTCAGACGTTTCGCCGCGTCAAGAGAGGTGAGAATGGAATCGTAAGTTCGGGCGACGTCGTTAAGTGTGTCTGCACGCGAAAACCGGCGTCCGGCGTCGGCCAGCACCGCTTTCGCGGCGGCAATCGAGCGCTCCGAATAGCCGTTTGCAGCGCTGACGGCTTTAACGGCCGTCGTCAGCGCCGCGATTTTTTCTTCGCGCGCCGCGATCACCGCCGGCATCGCGTCAAAATCGGGGTGAAGCGCCGGATCAAAGCTTTCGGATGCCGAAAACCTGATCCACCGGCTCGCGTTTTTGGCGTTCGGCATTTTGAAATCGATGCCGAGAACCAGAAGGAAGACGTCTCCCTCCTTCAGGGCAACGTCGAGCGCGTAGGTGTTTTCCGCGGCGCGGACAGACAGAAAGCGGCGGTCAAGGCAGACGCGGTAAATCTTCCCGTCAGACGCTTTTCCTTCCGCCAGATACTCAAGCCAGGCGTCGGGCGCCCAGCAGATATACGAGTGCGCGTCGTCGCTCTCGCTGGTCAGGCTCAGGGTGAAATCACGCTTCGCGGTAATTCTGAGAATTGAGGATTCTCCCAAGAATGCCTGTGCGACGGTGCGTTTGACCGAGGTTTTCTCGCCCTGAAGCGCGTCGCTGTTTTCATTGGTACCGTTGACCGCTTTGCTCTTATCGTATCGGTTCAGCCGGTCGGGCGTCCCGTAATAGAATCCGTAGGAGAAATATCCGTTTTCATCCTCGTAGCCGCCGGCAAAAAGACGGTCGACGCAAGAGGAGAGCATGGCGGCAATATCGGTGCTGTAAGCGGGGGAAAAGGCGGTCTCTCCCTCGGCCGCGACGGCGGTGTTTCGGGCGGCGGAACGGGCCTGTGCAGCCGTACCGAATCCCGAAACGAGAGAAAGACTTGCGGCAAGAAACGCCGCAGCGTTTTTTTTCATAAACATGCCTCCGGTTGTCGTATTAACTGCTATACATTATATCATATTTTTCGTTCAAATGACATCCGGTTATGCAAAAAACAAAAGGAGCTGTTTTGTCCCCCTGATCTCATTCGGGTTTTCAGAACAGCTCCGCTGAGCGGTATTGCCTTAAGGAAGGCTGAATAAACCGCGCGGCGGCGGTTTATTCAGCCTTCCCTGAAATATTATTTCTTCTTTTTCTTCCCGAAAATCAGTCTGAACAGCCAGATAAGCAGGCAGGAACCGGCAACCGCAATGATGATGCTCATCACCCAGCCGCCGCCGATGCCGATCAGGCCTCCCAGCCAGCCTCCGAGCGCGCCGCCAAGGATACCTATGATGATGTTTCCGAGCAGGCTGTGATCGCTCTTCATTATCTTGCCGGCAAGGAATCCGGCGAGAGCGCCGATGAGTACGGCGACAAGGATTTTCCAGATCATTTTTTTATCCTCCGGAATAAAAGTGTTACTATTATTTTACAGTAAAACCGGCTGTTTGTCAAGAGAATAAGCGCTTCCGCCGGAATTCGCGGATTTGCAGCCTGCAATTTGCAAAACCATATTGACAAATTCCGCAAAAAGGTGTAAAATGTAAGAAAAGTAAGAAAAAGAGGAAAAAATGAAGGACAAGGTTGAAGAACAGGACCGGTTCATCGTGAGCGTCAGGGTCGGACCGAAGGGTCAGATCACGATACCCGCGCCGGCGAGAAAGATGTTCGGCATCAAAGAGGGAGATACGCTGATGGTCATGGGCGACCGCCAGCGGGGGCTGGCAATTATGAAAGACGACGCGTTCTACGCGCTGATGGGAGGAGTGATTCCGGATGACGGCAATCAGAACTGAAAACCTCAGAAAAGAATACGGTGATACCGTCGCCGTCGATGGTCTGGATCTTGAGATAGACGAAGGCGAGCTTTTTTCGCTTCTCGGAGTCAACGGGGCGGGGAAGACCACTACTATAAAAATGCTCTCTACTCTGACGAAGCCCACTTCGGGTGAGGCGTACGTCTTAGGGTTCGACGTGTCGAAGGACAGTGTAAAAATCAAGGAACTGATCGACGTTTCGATGCAGGAGACCGCGGTGGCGAGAAAACTGACGGTCGAAGAAAACGTCGAATTTTACGCGCGCCTTTCCGGACAGTCGGAAAAAGAGGCGGAGGAAACCAAAAAATACGTTTACGAAGCGTTCGGACTGGGCGAGGTGGCAAAAAAACAGGCGTCGAAGCTTTCGGGCGGCTGGCAGAGGAAGCTTTCGATCGCTCTCGCTCTGGTAACGCGGCCGAAACTGCTCTTCCTCGACGAGCCGACGCTGGGCCTTGACGTCATAGCAAGGCGCGAGCTCTGGAAAACAATCAGGGCGCTTAAGGGCAGAATGACGATCATACTTACAACGCACTATATGGAGGAGGCGGAGGCTCTTTCCGACCGTATCGGTATAATGAAGGGCGGAAGGCTGCTTTTCGTCGGCGCCAAAGAAGAACTGTATGCCGCCACCGGAAAGAGCAGCGTCGAGGACGCCTTTATTTCGGTGGTATCGGGAGGTGATCTCGATGCGTAAATCTCTTTCAAGGATCATTACGCTGTGCAGGCGCAATCTGACGGAGATCGTCCGCGACCCGCTTTCGCTTGTCTTTATGCTCGCTCTTCCGCTGTTTATGGAGATACTGTTCTATTTCCTTTTTCACGGGCTGACGAGCCAGTTCGAGATGAAATATCTTGCGCCGGGGATAGTTGTTTTCGCCCAGTCGTTCCTGACGCTGTTTACCGGACTTCTCATCGCGGTCGACCGGTCCACGTCGTTCCTTACGCGTCTTTACGTTTCTCCCGCCAGGCCGTACGAATTTATTTTCGGATACGCTCTTTCGGTGCTTCCGATCGCACTCGTACAGGCGGTGCTGTTTTTCGCCGTCGGCGGGATCATCGACCGGTCGATCTTCTGCACGGGGCTGCTCGCCGCCCTGCCTCTCTGTCTGCTGACGTCGCTCTTCTTTATCGCAGCCGGGATCCTTTTCGGTTCGATATGCAACGAAAAGTCGATAGGCGGTATCTCGTCTATTATCATTACCGGGCAGTCGGTGCTGTCGGGCATGTGGTTCCCGACCGAAGGCCTCGGCGGCGGAATGATTACGCTGATGAAGGTGTTGCCCTTCCGCAACGCGACGCTCCTCGTTCAGAATCAGATTGCAGGAGTGAACGACGCTTTTGAGGATCTGTGGCTTCCGCTGCTGATCGTTCTCGGGTATACCGCCGTAATGTTCGTTTTAGCGATTATCGCCTTCGGGAAAAAGATGAAGGACGACTGAAGATGAAAGACGGACTGCTCGAAATAACCGGATACCGGGATCCGGGCTACCGGGCGCTGATATATCACGGGGGATGGAGGGTCGCTCTGCTCAACGACGATCCTGCAAGGTTCCGACCGGAGACGCTCGGATATCTCGAGCGTCACAACCTGACCGACGAGGTCTTCGTTCTGCTTTCGGGCGAGTGCACGCTTCTGATCGGGGACGGAGATACCGCCGGTTCCCACGGCAGTATCACTCCGGTCCGGATGGAAAGCGGCATGCTTTACAACGTGAAGCGCGGCGTCTGGCATAACCTGCTGGGGTCGCCCGGAATGACGCTTCTTATCGTCGAAAACGCGGATACTTCAAGGGATAATTCGGATTATTCCGACGTTTCCGTTGATGAAATACCTCTCGTTTGATCTGCCTTTCACGCGCAAAACCGCACGGCCCGGAAACGGGACGTGCGGTTTGCTTGTGAAATCGGGAGAATTTACGCCAGCCCCGGACGGCAGGGCTTTCCGGCTTTTCTTCTGTAATCGTAGTACAGCTCCTCGGTGGCGAGAGCCATTTTCGTGACCGAAAAGTCGCAGTCGTACGGATATACGTACCAGGTGTCTTCGAGCGTGTTGAGGTCGACGCAGTCTCCGTGACGGAAGAGATATTCGTATTCGACGTGGCAGGAGTACATGGAGGGAACCGGTTTTTCCATCACGTATTCCTTTCCTTCGTCGGTCGTCACGCTGACGCGGAATCCGCTGTCGTCGTGGCGCAAAACCCCTTTGCCGAGCAGGATGAAACCCTTTGAATTCGGAAGACTTTCGACCGTCACCGGCAGGTCGCCCGACGAATAGGTCCCGTCCGCCACTTCCTTTTTCACGTTTTCGCGCTCCCATTCGTACCAGTCGGGTATATGTGAGAATTCGGTTTCGCCGGCTTCGGCCTCAAGCTCGCCGTATTCGGTCATATTCCAGGACTTTTTGCAGGCGGTGCAGAAGAGGCGCGTTCCTTCAGATCTCATCCCGAACTCTTTTTTGCAGCAGGGGCACTGATAAAGGATCTTTTCGAGTCCTACGGCTCTGTCGGGACAGTCCACACGTATCTGTTTTTCCTTCTGCCAGCGGAAATCGTCGTACTGAAATTCTTTGACAAGGCGGTCGTTGATCTCGTCGGCGCTGAGCTTTTCAAGATCCTCCGGCGTGAAAAGAAGCTTCATTTCGGCTTCGGTTGGCTTTACTCCGCGCTCGTGACGGGTATTCCAGAAGGGATGATTTATATGGTGACCGTGACATATCAGCGTCACAACAGGGACGCGGAAAAGCTTGCACATCTGTCCGAGGGACTCGGGAAGGGGAGCCGTTGTCCCGCAGAGCGAATACCTTGCCTCGGGATAAATCGCCGCGATACCGCCGAGCTTTATCACGTGACGCAGGTGCCTTATCAGGAGGGTGTCGCTTGTGAATTTGCGCTTGCAGATGCACCCGATATTTCTGAGAAGTCCCTCGCGTCCGATGAAGCCGTCGATAGCCACGACGTAGTTTCCGAAATGCGGAAATGTCGACGCGACAGAAACGCTCATATCGAAAAAGGCGTTGTGATTTCCGAGAAGCAGGTAGGGCGGTTTTACGCCCTCCATCCCGGTTTTTGTGATCTTCGTTTTGTGTTTGACGATATTCGGGAATGCCAGAGCCCACCCGAGGGGCTTTAAAAACCACCGGCATCTCACCGGTTTTTTCACCATATCGAAACGTTCCGCTTTTTCGACGTCTGCCTTGTAAGTTTTGACCATTTTACACCGTTATTCTGTTTATTTTTCGTTCGGCGCGAGGTGTCGCCGTCCTGATAACAGATTATTATAGCAGAAACCCGCGGTTTTGTCTACAAAAAAGAAGATTACAGCCGGAGGTTGAAAATATAATGAAAATATAAAGCGCGGGAGGCTGTTCAGGTGCCTGAATTGAGATTCGGGCGACTAAACAGCCTTATTATTTGCAATCTTTCTGAACTAAAGCGGTTTTCGATAAGATGTGACAATCCCTCAGTCACGCGACGAGCGCGTGACAGCTC
>CACZSP010000216.1 GCA_902783905.1 uncultured Ruminococcus sp. | reverse complement strand
CGGAGCCCGCGTCCCTGTTCAGATAGGATGCGGTGTCCGACCAGCGGGCGCCGACTACCGTCATAAGCGGATGGCAGAGATCGCGGTGCCCGTCCTCCGCGTCGCGGTGTGCGTTTTCCGCCGGTTCGCAGAGGATCCTGACGGAAGAATTGAAGGGAGTGAAATACGCGTATACCGAGCACTCTCCCGATACGTAACGGCAGAACAGATTTCCTTCGGCGGAACGCGAAAAAACGCGTTCAAAGCCCCGCGACGAGAGTTTTTCGAGATATTCTCCGTAAGACTTTTCGGTCATCCCTCCGAGCAGTATCTGATCGCAGAGATCGTGGCTCTTCCGTACTGCGAGGACCGTCCCGGCGTCGGGGGACGGAAGGAAACGAAGAAAACCGGGAAGAGCGGTTTTGCGCCCGAAGAGACCGTCCGGGATATCGATCAGCGAGCCGTCGTAACTCAGAGACGAAGAGAGCGCGTCGACCGCGCCGATCAGCGTCTCCTCCGTGCGTGTGACGCAGAGGCAGAGACCGTTCTGCGGGGCGCAGATCAGGCATTCGCCGAAATTCAGCCCCGAAAGCGCGGCGCGCTGTGACGGATAACCCGAATCGCCGAGCAGAATCGCGTTGGCGGGATCATCCCGCCCCCGGTCGCAGCGAAGAAGCGGACGGACGCCGCTTTTCCTTTCGATCGCGCACGCGAGGCGTTCTGCCGCGTCGAAGGCGAAGGTCGTTATTTCGGGAGGGTAAAAGACCGCGAGCGGATTGTTGCCCGAATGGCTCAGCTTCATGACTCCGGAAATTCAACGGGAGGTCTGACCCAGACGTTCGTCCTGCCCGAGGCGTAATATATCCCGCAGAGCTCTTCCATCGCCCGACGGCAGATCTCCGATCTGCCCGGGTATCCTCCGCAGGAGGCGAGTTCGCGGTCGATTACGGCGCGCAGATACCAGAGCCGGAATTTGTACCCGGTGCGGACGTTTTCGGGAAGCACCGAGTTGTAGAATGACAGAATGCGGTAGACCTTTTCGGTTTCGGACGCGTCGGCAATATCGAAATGCAGACCGGTGACGTCGCTTACGCGCTTCCTGGCGAGCGCCGTCTCGGTCGAGAGCAGGGCGTCGGTCAGTTCGTCGAGCGCCTTTCCTTCGACGCAGAATTCGTATCTGACGTAAGCGCGCACCGCGTCCTCCGCGTTTTCGTACAGTCCGGAGTAATAGCACTGAGTTATGAATTTGTTTACGTCCTCGAATATTCCCTCCGAATAGGGGAAGCCGCCCGAATAGAGCTTTCCGCTCTTTTCGTTCGTGCGGTTGAGAAAACGCGCGAGCAGGCTGGCGCCGAATCCGCCCCACGGCATGCAGGTGTACATGCTGATCTCGGGGAAATCTATGAATTTTACGCCTTCGGGGATGCCGTTCTTTTCTATCACTTCGGGCAGCTGCCCGTTGAAGAAGAAGGACATAATATAGTCGACGCCTTCGGGACTGCCGTCCTTTATGAAGGGATAGAAGGAATCCCATTCGCCGGCGATGAATTTGTCGAAATACCAGGTCGAAATAATGATGCGGGTCCTGGGCATCATTTCTGCGACCAGGTCGCGGAAATACGGGAACAGGCGCATAAAGCCGTTGGAGCCCCATGGCGTGCATTTCGAGCAGGTGCAGCCTCCCTGGTCGTAAGGCCAGTAGCACAGGTATGCTATGTCGAGATCAGCGAAGCGCTCAAGCATGGCCCGGCGTTCGCGGAGGATCTCTTCGATTCCGCCTTCCTTCGACGGACAGATCTCGACGTGATAGTGCCCGCCCGGCGCCTTGAAGTAGCCGTTCTGGGCGGTCCACTCGGCGCGCAGGTGCTCCGGAGACGAGGAAAATCCCTCGTTGGAGAGCATGGTCAGCGAACCCTTCATTCCGATGCGCGCGGCGTATTTCAGCATCTCGCGCAGGCGTTCGGTCAGTTCAAGCGCCTCCGGGTCGTCCATCGAGGTGAAATGGTGCATGTCGAACCAGACGAGCAGGGAGTTGCATCCCCGGAGCGCCAGGTCCTCTATGACCTCGTATACTTTTTCTATCGGCGCCGAATGATAATAATTGCGGAAATGTGTCGCAAAATACATCCCGCGAAGGGGATCCTTCGGCGTGAAATCGATTTTTCCCTCAAAAGGGGTGAATCCGCCGCGTCCGTCGAACGCCGACTCCAGCATCCAGCGCCCGAAAGCGGCGTGGGCGGAAACGTCGTTTGCCGCGGTGAGGGAGGCGCCGACGGCCGTCGACTCGATCAGATACCGGTCGTCCTTCAGGGACGGATCGGTCGAAAGTAAAACCGAATAAACGCTGTCGTCGCCCCGCTCCGTTCCGATCAGTCTTTCGGAAAAGAGTCTCGCGGCGGATTTTTCGAGTATTTCGAAGCTTTTTTCTCCGATTCCGGAATTTTTCAGGCGTATCGTCATGGCCGGTTACTCCTTTACAGGTCCTGTGGATTCGCGTTCTATAAGTTCCGGGGTAAACAGTACGGTACTGAATTGCCCCGGGTTGCCTTCTATTCTCGCCCGGATGAGCGACGCTGTTCTGGTTCCGATTTCCTCGACCGGAACTCTGATCGATGAAAGAGAGGGGTTGTAATACGACGAAACAAGGTTGTCGTCGATGCTGATCACCGAAAGATCGTCCGGCACCGCAATACCGGCATTATGCGCGTATTTCATCGTGCCGTAGGCGAGAGAGTCGTATGCGGCCATGATCGCCGTCGGCCTTTCGTCTTCGGGCAGCGAAAGCAGACGTTCGGCCGCTTCGAAGCCGCCTCTGCAGAATCTCTCGCGGCATATCACCGTATGATCCGGAGAAACGGCAAGTCCCGCCTCTTTTATCGACGCCCTGTACGCTTTTTCCCTGACCGACGTGTACACGTCGCCGATAAAGGCGATCTTTTTGTGCCCCAGTTCGAACAGCCGGTTCATTGCAAGCTCGACTCCCAGGGCGTGATTGACGGTCACCACGTCTCCGAAGTTTATGTTTCGCATATTGGAGATAAAAACTGCGGGAATCATTTCCTCGTCCAGCAGAGCTCTGATCCTTTTCAGGTCGAGATTTATTTCGGAAAGAACGAGGATTCCGAGAACGTGAAGGCGGGCGAGATACTCTATGCAGCTTACCTGAGCGTCGGCGTCATTGTAGTCGGCGATCATGGTGACCATGCGGTACCCGCGTTCGCCGAGAGCACGGCGGAAGGATTCGACGATACTGTTGTAATACTCGGAGTTCATCTCGGTAAAGACGACGCCGACGGTACCCGTCCTCGCGTATTTGCAGTTGAGATGATCGGTGTCGTATCCCATTTCACGCGCGATTGCGCGGATACGCAAAGCCGTTTCCCGGTTCAGCTCGACAGATCCCCGTATCGCTTTCGATACCGTTCCGCGAGTCGTGCCCGCGGCCCGCGCAACGTCTTCCATGGTTACGTAGGGGGATTTCGTTCTTGCCACGGTGATCTTCCTCCGCTTTCCCAGCCACATACGGTTGCCGTATTGCTTTGGCATTATCTTTTTGCCCAACAATATCTTATCATAAATGACTTCGCTTGTCAAGGAAAAACACGTTTTTTTTCGAAATTAATCCTTGACTAAAAAGTGCCGCTCGTGTATAATTATGTATAAATACAAACGTGAAAAATATGCCGTCAGGTTTCCGGCGGCATTAAAGTTTCGAAATTTATGGCGGATCCGCTTTTTTTCGCGGTATCGCTCCGATCAGATCTGCGCCGCCCGTACGGCGGCGGGAAAGGAAAAAAAATGAAAAACTTGACAAAAGCCGCCGCAGCGATGCTGGCTCTTCTGCTGTTATGCACGGCGTTCGCCTCCTGCGGGAAGGGCGGAAATACCGCCGTCACGACGCTGCCCGCCGCGACCGGCGAACCGACGGCGACCGTATCCGAGGACACCGAGCCCGAGGAGACGGTTTTCACCCCCTCTTCAGTCATAAAGGAAGAAAACCTCGACTACACCTTCAAGATCCTTTCGCCCGTTCACGACTGGGCGATTGTCGAGATGACCGGCACGGCGATCACCGGAGACGTTATGAAGGACGCGATTTACGAGCGTCAGCTCAACGTTGAGGACCGTCTCGGATGCAGAATCGAGGAAACGGTCTACGGCGGCGATCTTGCCGTCAGGATCCGCACGGTCGCGAGCGCCGGAGGCGAGGATGCCTTCGATCTCGCCCAGATGCCGACTTCCGTCGCATATCCGCTCTTTACCGAGGGATATCTTGCCGACCAGGCTGACATTTCAACGATGAACCTGGACAATCCCTGGTGGGAGAAGCGCTTCAACGACGAGGTAAACCTCGGCAACAAGAAGTATATCACCTTCGGCAACGAAAGCCTTATCCTTTACAGCGCTTTTTACATCTTCTGCTTCAACAAGGATATGATAACCAACTATAAACTTGACGATCCCTACGATCTGGTGAAGAACAACCAGTGGACCTGGGACAAGGCTTACGAGATGATGAAGATTGTTGCGACCGACGTCGGTCAGGACGGTCTCTGCGATCCGGCTTCCGGCGACGACATCATCGGACTCACCGGACACATCAACCACAGCCGCAACCTGATCTTCAGCTCGGGCATTACAATATGCCAGCGCGACGAAACCGGAATGCTCACCTACGACGGTCTGACCCAGGAATACGTTGACGCTTTCACAAAGTTCACCAACTATTTCATAACCGATCCGCGCGTTGCCATCTCGGGCGGCAATCCGAACAGATACGCCGGTTACACCGGTACCTCCGGAGTCAAAAACTATATCTCGGTGTTCATCGAAGGGCGTTCGCTCTTCCTGACGACAGGCACGAATGAAGTCATTTCGATCCGCGAGGGCAATATCGATTACGGTATCGTCGTCGTTCCGAAATATTCGGCCGATCAGGAACAATACAACACGCCGGTCTACAGCGCCGCCGCGGGCATCGTTATCCCGAAGGCGACTCTCGACGTCGAGAGATCCGGAAAACTCGCCGAGGCGCTCGGAGCCTATTCCTACAAAAACATTATCGACAAGCACATAAGCATCGTTCTCCACTACCGTGTCGCCAACGATCCGACCGCCATCGATATGATCAACCTCGCCTACGAGAGCGGATCGATCGACGTCGCCATGGCTCACAACTTCGGACAGTGCACCAGCCTTCTCAACAACCTCAACACTCAGGGCCTGACGGAGGTCAGCCGGGTGTTCGATCAGGCGAAGGCGCTGATGAAGAAGAACCTGGACGAGGCGAGGGAAAAGCTCGCCGGGTAACCGGTCGGAACGGTTTTTGAATAATGAATTATTCCGGATTTCGCCGCGCCGTCTCCCTCTGCATCCTGACGCTTCTCTGCGTATTGCCGCTTCCCGGATGTGAAGGCGGCGCGGGCGACGTGACGACGGCTCAGACCGAAGGGACGTCGGCTCAGACTCAGCCGTCCGAGGAACCGTCGACCTTTACCGTCGCGTCGGAAGGGACGGTAAAATGCGCGATAGTGCGTCCCGTCGACGCGACCGCGGCGGAGATCGACGCGGCAGTGCGCATAAGACAGCAGCTCCTTTCGATGTTTCCCGGATCGAACGTCACACTGCGCGACGATTTTTCAAAGGACGGGAAATACGATTCCGACTCTCCCGAGATACTGGTGGGCAACACCGGATATCCGGAGACTCGCGAAGTCTTTTCGGAGACCGGATACGGGAAGGCGGTCGTGCGGATTTCGGGCGCAAAGCTTTGCGTCTTTTCGGCTACCGACAGCGGCATTTCTTTTGCCGCCGGGAAGGCGTGCGAGATCTTTTCCTCGCTTCTGAGTTCCGGCAGCGTTGTCTTCGGGAAAAACGACGAGTATTCCCTGGAGATAAGCAAACCTCTCTCGACGCTGCCTTATTTCGAGGGCGGACTTTACTCGTCCGTGTACTGCTCGGGTGACAAGGCGTATCAGGTATACGTGTCGGGAGCTGCTCCTGAAATGCTGGACGCCTATCTTTCAAAGCTTTCGGCGGCCGGATTTGAAAAGACTTCGGACAGGGAGATAGAAAAGAACCGTTTCTGCGTTCTGACCGGAAACGGCACCGCCGTAACCGCGTATTACACCGACACCAACCGTACCGTGCGGATTATCGCCGAACCGGAGTCGAACCTTTACGTATCGGCGGAATGGGACGGGAATGCGGTCACGACTCCGATTCTTACCATGATCGGCAGAAGGTACGCCCCGGGCAACAGGTATCTGGACACCGAGGCGGAATCGGGACTGATGTGCTTTGTCCTGCGCCTCTCCGACGGACGGTTCGTCGTCGTCGACGGAGGAGTATACGACGGAACGGCAAGCTATTCGCAGGCGATTTACGCGAAGATGCGCGAGCAGGCGCCCGACCCGTCGAAAATCGTCATAGCCGCCTGGATAATCACCCATTCGCACAACGACCACGTCGGCGGCTTCTGCTCTTTTGCCGCGACCTATTCTAAAAACGTCACTCTCGAGAGCTTTCACGCGAATTTCCCCGACGAGACGACCTTTACCTCCGCAGGCGAGACGACTAACGACTACAAGCGGACGGTAAGCGCCCTGAAATCCTATTTTCCGGGCACGAAAGTCTACAAGATGCACACCGGACAGCAGTTCAGGATAGCCGACGCGCTCTTCGAGGTCTATTACACCCACGAGGATTTCGTGACCCGCACCCGTACGGTCGGGACGGTCACAAACAACTGGAACAACTCGTCGCTTATCTTTTCGGTCGATATTGCCGGACAGCGGATCATGTTTACCGGCGACTCACAGGAGATACCGAACAACCTGACCGCCAGCGTTTTCGGTTCCTATCTGAAGAGCGACATCCTGCAGGTCTGCCACCACGGAGGCGTCGGCGGAACGAACGCGCTTTACCGCGCCATCGATCCGGAGATCGCTCTTTACACAACCTCCGACGCTTTGGTCGGGACGTATATCTCCAAATGGTCGTACAATTACTATCTCGTCAACGAACTGCACGTGAAGGAGTATTTCAACTCCGCGGACAGGATAACCACTTTTGCGCTGCCGTATCACGCGAAAAGTTCGGGATTTATTAAATCAACAGTCAACTGAGAGGGTTGAAAAATGAAGGAAAAACTGAAATTCGGGTGGGCTGAAGTCAGCATTACCCCGGAAAAGAGACCGATGCTCGCGGGTCAGTTCTATCCCCGCATTTCCCAGTACGTAGAAACGCCGATAACGGTCACCGCGCTGGCGATAGAGGCCGGGTCCGAGCAGGCGATCTTCTGCTCTGTTGATCAGACGCATATTTACGCGAGCATAACGAACGGCGTGCGCGGGATCCTCGCCCGCACGATCCCCGACTTCGACGCGCGGAAACTGATTATCAACGCAACGCATACGCATACCGCCTTTGACTATGCCGACGAGAACGGAATCGGTCTCGACGCGCTCGAAGAGTATCTCGGGATGCAGTCGGCTCCGGTAGAAGGGCTCGGAAACGTACTTACCGACAATATATTCGAGCTTGACGAGGCGGCAGCGTTCCTCAAGGAAAAGATTGCCGAAGCCGCGACCGAGGCCTGGAAAAACAGGGCTCCCGGCGGATATTCGACCGGATTCGGCCGCGCCGCCGTCGGAATGTGCCGCCGCGTGACCTACACCGACGGGACCGCAAAGATGTGGGGAGACGTGACGCTTCCGAATTTCCTCGCTCTTGAAGGCGGAAACGACAACGGCATCGAAATGATGTTCATATACGGCTCCGAGGGCGAGCTGACCGGCGCGATCCTCAATATCGCCTGCCCGTCTCAGGTGGTCGAGCAGAGATATTTCGTTTCATCCGACTACTGGGGCAAGGTGAAGATCCTTCTGCGCCGCCGCTTCGGGGAGGATTTCAAGGTCCTGGCGCTCTGCTCGCCGGCCGGCGACCAGTGCCCGCGCGATCTTGTGCGATGGGTCGAGCCAGAGACTCCGGTCGAGGACCCGAACATAATCCGCGACAATCCGCCGATCCGAGACGCCGACCCGTCGATGTTCGATATACGCGGCACCTGGACGATCGGACGCCGCGTCGCGTCCGAGGTGATAGCGATATACGAGGAAAAGGAGCGCACGCCGGTGACCGAAGCGGAGTTTATCCACGTCGCCGAAATGATGCCGCTTCCCCTGCGCCGCGTCACCGCCGAGGAAAACGCCGCCGCGCGCGCCGCTCTCGACGCCTTCGGCTCGGCTCACAAGGGCGAGCTGCTGACTTTCAAGGACGACGCCGCGATGCACGTTCACGCGGGAATTGCCCAGAGATACGACTATCAGAAGACGACGTCGACGGTACCTGCCGAAGTCCACGTCGTACGTCTCGGCAGCGTTGCCTTCGCCTCGGATCCCTTCGAACTGTTCCTCGACTTCGCCAATATCATCAGGGCACACAGCCCGGCGAGGCAGACCTTCCTTATCCAGCTCGCAAACGACGCGCTCGGATATCTTCCGACCGAGAAGGCGGAAAAGGGAGGCCACTATTCGGCTTACGTTTCGAGCGGACTTGTCGGTCACGAGGGCGGATACGTGCTCGCCTACAACACGCTTGACGAATTAAAGAAGATGTTCTGACGCTTTCGAAAAAAGGGTTGTTAAAAAACTCGCTTTGCGAGTTTGTCAACAACCCGT
>CACZSP010000215.1 GCA_902783905.1 uncultured Ruminococcus sp. | reverse complement strand
GACGCGGTGCATCCGCTTTTCCTTCAGTGTCCCGAAACCTTCTCCGGTGTTTCTGCCGGATAGTTCCTCCCGAAGGATGAGTTCGAAACGGCGTGTGTCAGAATTCATTTTAAGTAAGCGGTGGGCAGTGAGCAGTGAGCAGAATGAAAAATTGAAAGTTAAAAATGAAAAATGTAAAATCGGGGAATCTAATTATTCATTTTTCATTTCAGTAGGCAGAAGGCTTTTCTTTTTAACAATCAACTGCTCACGGCCCACTGCTCACTGACAACTTTTAATGCTCACTGTCAACTGACAACTGTAATTACGTTTCTATTCCGGCAAACTGGCTGGAGTAAAGCTTGTAATACTCGCCCCTGCGTTCCAGAAGCTCGTCGTGGCTTCCGGCTTCGGCGATCGCGCCTCCGCTCAGAACGACTATCAGATCGGCGTCGCGTATCGTCGAAAGGCGGTGCGCGATGATCAGCGAGGTGCGGTTTTTCATCAGCGCCACCATGGCGAGCTGGATATCCATCTCGGTGCGGGTGTCGACCGACGACGTCGCCTCGTCGAGTATCAGTATGCGCGGGTCGGCAAGCACCGCCCGGGAGATCGACAGAAGCTGCCTCTGCCCCTGGGAGAGATTGCTTCCAGCCTCGGTGAGCCTGGTATCGTAGCCGTCGGGCAGCCGTTCTATGAACGAGTCGGCCATTGCCGTGTGAGCCGCCCGGCGCATCTCCTCGTCTGTCGCCTCGAGGCGTCCGTATTTGATGTTTCCGCGGATGGTGTCGGAGAAGAGGACGGTGTCCTGAAGAACGATGGCTATCGTGTTGCGAAGCGTTTCAAGCGGCATGTCCCGGATGTCGGTGCCGTCGATCGTTATGCTGCCCCGGTCGATCTCGTAAAATCTCGTCAGAAGATTTACCACCGTCGTCTTGCCGGAGCCCGTCGCGCCGACTATCGCGATCTTCTGTCCCTCCTTTACCGAGAGGCAGAAGTTTTTCAGCACCTGCTTTTCGGGCACGTATCCGAAATCGACGCCGGAGAATTCGATGTTTCCGCGGATGTCGCCGGGCTGTATTTCGCTTTTTCCTTCGTCGGGCTCATCCTGCGAATCAAGAAGTTCGAAGATGCGCTCGGCGCCCGCCAGCGCCGTCAGGATGGAGGCGTACTGGTTTGCGATCATATTGATCGGGCGGGTGAAGGATTTGGAGTACTGAAGCATCGCCTGGATGACGCCGGGCGTGATTCCGTAGGAACCCGAAATGACGAGATATCCGCCGACACCGGCTATCAGCACGTACTGCATATTGCCGATGAAGTTCATGACGGGACCCATGATCGAGCCCCAGACCCTGGCGCTTATCGAAGATTTACGGTATTCGTCGGAGATCACGCCGAAACGCGCCGTCTCCTTCTTTTCGCGTCCGTAGGCGACGACGGTGCGGTATCCCGTCACCGTCTCCTCGACCGCTCCGTTGAGTTTTCCGAGCAGCACCTGGTTTTTGACGTAATACTTGCGCATGAATTTGCCGAGCATCGCCGATACCGCTATCGAGAGCGGTATGGTGACGACGGCGGTCAGCGTCATGATCCAGCTGTACCGGAGCATCATGATAAAGGCGCCGATCAGGGTCAGGACCGCCGATATCAACGTGGAAAGGGAAGATGTGATTGCCGTTGATACGTTGTCCACGTCGTTCGTCATGCGGCTCATGATGTCGCCGTGCTTGTGCGTGTCGGTGTATCTTATCGGCAGCCGGGTGATCTTTTCGAAAAGCTCGCGGCGCATGATATACACCGTTTTCTGGGAAAGGCGGGCGAACATCCGTCCCATAATGAAGGAGACGGCGGCGGAGAGGATGCTTGCGGCGATGAACCACAGAACAAAGCCGGTCAGCGACTTCATATCGACGGTAAGCCGGTCGTTTTCAAGGGAGAATGTGTCTATTGCCTTCTGCTGAAGGGCGGGACCAACCAGCTCCAGGAAAGTCGCCGTCACCGTCATGACGACGATGACTATCAGCATGAATTTGCTTTTTCCGATGTAATTTATCAGACGGCCGAGAGTTTTGCGGGCGTTTTTCGGCTTTTCGGCGTTGAGTCTCGCTCCCATCGGGCCGCGGCCTCCTCCGGGACCCGGTCTCAGTTCGACTCTCGCGGGGGCTCGTTTTTCGTTTTCGTTTGCCATTTTTCAGCCCCCCTTACATTATCGAACCCGATTTGACCTGCGACGAGTAGATTTCGCGGTAGGTCTCGGATTCATTCATGAGCACGTCGTGCGGTGCTATGTGGCGGATGCTTCCGTCCGATTCGATGACGGCGATGCGATCGGCGCTTCTTACCGAGGCGATCCTCTGCGCGATCATAACGACCGTCGTGTCGGCAAATTCAGAACGCAGCGCCGAAAGGAGTCTGCCTTCGGTGGCAAGGTCGAGCGCCGACGTGCTGTCGTCGAGTATCAGTATTTCGGGGCGCCGCACCAGCGCGCGGGCGATCGACAGACGCTGTTTCTGTCCGCCGGAGAGGGACGCTCCCTTTTCGGCGAGGATCCCGTCGTATTCCCCGGGTATCGTCTTAATGAACTCGTCAGCCTGGGCGGTCGCGGCGGCGGCGCGTATCTCTTCGTCTGTCGCGTCCTCTTTTCCCCAGCGGATATTGTTTGACACCGTGTCCGAAAAGAGATCGGTCTTCTGCATCACGTAGCCGATCTTTCCGCGAAGCTCTTCGAGCGGATAGTCGGAGACGGGTCTGCCGTCGACGAGAACGGTGCCCGAGGTGCAGTCGTAAAAGCGGGGGATAAGACTGACGAGAGAGGTCTTGCCCGAGCCGGTGGCTCCGATGACGGCAAGAGTCTCGCCGCGTTTCACGGTAAACGAAATATCTTTAAGCACGTCTCTTCCGACGGTGCCGGGATAGGCGAAGCTGACGTTTCTGAATTCGAT
>CACZSP010000214.1 GCA_902783905.1 uncultured Ruminococcus sp. | reverse complement strand
ATAATTCAACTCATACTTAAATTTTTACAGTAATAGTTTATCACAAAACTTTGAATAAATCAACCTACATAAACTCAACGAAAGGATGTGATCCAATGGACACCAGTTAAGAGAAGTGGCGGACAATGTCCGATACTTTAACGAGCATAGGGAAAATTCTTCGGAGGCTATTTTCATTTCATGCTATTAAAGTTGGGATACTCAAATAAAACAAACAATCCGAACGCTTCTCCAAGTAAGAGAATGTTCGGATTATTGTCATGTGGTCGGAGTGACTGGAATCGAACCAGCGAAATCTACATCCCAAATGTAGCGCCTTACCATTGGGCCACACCCCGAAATATGAAATTTTGATTTTCGACCGCCGTTTTTCATGTGGTCGTTGTTATGGTCTTTCATGTGGTCGTGCGGAAAGTACCGAAATGAAGACCTCGCGTTTTTGCGCTTTTTCACGGTTTTTCACCGCTTTGGAAGGCTTTGCGGAAACGGAAGAGAATCTTCCTACACGCTCCCAAACCACGCACTCTACCAACTGAGTTACACCCCGATATGTATTATTCTGTTTTTCTGGTTGGGGTCAGATAAGTGGTCAAATACACTTTGGCTCTGACTCGAACCTATTGTTTTCTCCGCTTTTCACGCTTTTTCGCCGTTTTTCGGCGTTATCCGCGGCGGTAAGGTGAAAGCTGTCTCTAGCTCCCCAATGTCGCGCGGTACCAGCTCCGCCACACCCCGGTTTTACCGTTTCTGCCGGATTATTCCGCTGAATAATCCGGCAGAAATTCTGTTGTTGTTTCATTCGTCAAGTATGAGCTCGTCGGTTTCTGCGAAGTCGCGCGCCGCGTTGTATGAAACGGCGGGGAGCATTTTTTTCGCTCCGCAACGGCTGCACGTCACGACGACCGCGTGCGGAAGCAGTTCGAATGAAAGACGGCTGTCAGCCGGTTCGCCGTCGCCGTTTTCGCTTCCGGACGATCCTGGACCCGTGTGTTCCGGGCAGGAGCAGTAAACCTTTCCTTCCTCCTCGAGCAGTTTCGTAACGGTTATCAGCGTTTCGGAAATCTCGGGATCGGGAAGGGCTTTTTCTCTGTCCGGCTCGAGACTGACGTCCGCCGAGTCTCCCTCGCTCATCATATCGAGCAGCTCGAGCTCGGTGCGGGACAGCTCGTATTTGACGCGGCGTATCTCGCCGGCAAAGCAGATATCCACTCCGTAGCTCGGGCAGGGAAACGCAAAGATCTCACGCGACGCGAGAATATCCGAGCTTATCGTCGCCGTGTGGATTCCGCCGCAGAGGATGCACGGGACCGAGAAGCGGACCTTTTTACCGGACGGGTCGGAGATCGCCTCGACGGTCATCCCGGGAGGGTCTTCCATGCCGGAGGACGGGCAGTCGGGATTTGAGCATCTGAGCCGGAATCTTGCCGGTCTGCCGGGAATGATGCTCCTGGTCAGAGAGGCGATATCCACCGCGCTCATGACGCCGCCGCCGCACAGCGGGCATCTGTACGCCGCTATGCGGTTCGGGCGGTCGGGCATTTCTGACTGCATTACGCGGGAACGTATGTAAGGGAATCGCGGTTGCAGACGACGTGGAATTCGGCTTCGGTCTCTTCGTACCAGCTCTTGAGGTTGTCGTTGATGACGCCGTTTTTCGCGTTGACCTTCCAGACGGGGTCTCCCTTGCCGATAAAGTACATAATGTGATAACCGTAGGTCGTCTTGACGATACCGGTGTCGCCTTCGGCTCTCGCTTCGTCGAAAATCCAGTCGTTGAACTCTTCGACCATGTCGCCCTCCTTGACCGCTTCGTAAACTACGTTGCTGTCTTCGGTGTTCTTTTCGCCGAGTTCCTTGAAGGCGTCGAGAGTCTTTGTTCCGGCGTTGAATCCGGCAAGCAGTTCCTCGGCTTTCTTCTTGGCGGCTTCAGAGGCGCTGTTGGACTTTTCGGTATCGGATTCGTCGTAGCCGGCGGTCTTCGAGCTGATGAGTATGTGAGCGACGTCGACCGTCTTTCCTTCGTCCTTCTTGGCTGTTTCGGTGACGAGATATACGACGTAGGTGGAGGAGGTGTCGCCTTCAGTCTCGTCGATATAGGAGTCACCCGCTTTTCTTTCGGCATCGAAGAGCCACTTGTTAAGAGCGGTCGCGTTTTCGGCGGCCGGATCGGAATAGGCGACTCCTTTGTTTTCGATCTTCCTGAATCCGTTGGTCACGACGGAGGAATAGACGGAGGTCACAGCATTATCGAGAGCCGACGCATAAGCGGTCTCACCGAATTTCGGAGCTTCGGCGCCTTCTTTTTCCTCCATGGAATCACGTAGATAGGCGACCGTATCGGTTTTGGCTTTTTCGAGAACTTCGGCGGAGGGCTTGTCGGTGTCGGCAAGATCTTTCGTTTTTTCGGCGACGGCGTCGTCAAACGCTTTTGAAGCGGTATCTCCGCAGAGGTAGTTGATCATCCACGTCTTGAAGGCGTCGGCGCCGGTCGCCGCCGCTTTGAGTTCTTCGGCAAGCTTCTTCATATTTGTCTTCGCGTCGTCGTAGGCCTTGTTTTCTTCTTCGGTCGCTTCGGCTCCGGCTATACTCTTTTCGGCCTTGAACTCGTATTTGAGAGTGTCGGCCGTGATGAAATCGGATTTGTTGTCTTCGACGTATTTGTCGATCGCCTCGTCGGTGACTTCCGATTTGAATTTCTCATTGAGAGTCTTGAGATACTTGGAGGCGAGAACCGACATCTCGGTGGCTTCTTTGATATCCGAAAGCTTGACGGCGTCGCTGAATTTGGCAGTGATGAAAGTGGAAAGCGACATATTGTTTTGCGACGCGTATTCCTTGAGAGTGTCGATGTTGGCATCGATATCCTTGCGGTCTTCGTCGTCAAGTTTCACTCCGTCGCGTTTCGCCGCCTCGCAGAGAGAGACTATCTGAGTCAGCTGCTCAACGGTATTATCCATAAAATAATCGTACCAGGTCCTGTTTTCGTCATAGGACTGGGACTTTAAGGATTTGGAAGTGTCAAGTCCGAAATAGGAGGAGTAGCTGCCGTAGTAGCTGAGGAACTCGGAGTACTGCAGATAGAAATAATAGGTCAGCACAGAGCCGGAGACTCTGTAGTTGTCCGATTTTACGGCGGTTTTTGCGCGGACGGTGATACCGCTCGAGTTGATAACGATCAGGGCGATCATTCCGATAAGAACGACGGCTACGATGATCGAGGTGATGACGGTTATCTTCTTTGTCTTATTGCCGGATTTTTTGCCCTGGAAATGTTCCTGCGAGGCTATGATCTCGGCGGCGCGGTTGGTTCTGGATCTGTTACCTTTTCCCATTGTTCAGAATACCTTTCGGGTTTTGCTTTTTATATTGTTCGGGACAATCAGAATCAGAGATCGGTGATAAGCGGTATCACCATCGGATTTCTTCCCGTTTTTGCTATAAGCAGTCTGAGCACGGCTCTGCGTACTCTTTCTTTTACCGTTTCAAGAGCGGGATGCTTCCCGTACCCCTTGATCGCTTCGGCCAGCTCGTTAGCCGCCGTGTTTTTGGTTTCGTTGATCAGTTCTTCCGCGTCCGGGAGATAGATAAATCCTTTTGAAATAACCTCGGGCGGCGTAAGGATGAGACGCGCTTCGAGATCGACCGAGGCGAATACTATCACGATACCGTCCTCCGACAGATGCCTGCGGTCGCGAAGGACCGCTTTACCGACGTCTCCGACTCCGAGCCCGTCTATGAGGGTCCTGCCCGAAGGCACAGTGCCGGCAAGCGCGCAGGTCTTTTTGTCGAATTCTATCACGCTTCCGGTGTCCGCCGTGATTATCCGGTCATCGGGTATCCCGACGAACGAGGCGATCTCGCGGTTGGCTGACAGATGACGGTATTCGCCGTGGATCGGGACGTAGTATTTCGGAGAGGCAAGACGTATCATCATCTTGATCTCTTCGGAGCAGGCGTGCCCCGAGGCGTGAACGCCCGAATAAACGCTGTCGTAAATGACGCGTATGCCGTTGCGGGAAAGCTCGTTGATTATCCTGCTTATCAGTTTTTCGTTGCCCGGGATCGCGCTCGAGGAAAAGACGACTACGTCGGACGGACCGAGCGTGACGGGGGAATGATCGGTAAAGGTCATGCGGTAGAGAGCCGACATGGGCTCTCCCTGGCTGCCGGTCGTGATCAGCGTGACGCGTCCGGGAGGGAACGCCTTCGCGTCCTCTACGTCGATTATCGTTTCGGGAGGAGGCGTCATATATCCCAGCTCGATCGCGGCGGCGATCACAGTCTGCATGCTGCGTCCGGTTATCGCGACCTTGCGTCCGAAACGTGCCGAGATCGAAATGATCTGCATGACCCTGTGGACGTTCGACGAAAAGGTGGCGACAACGACGCGTTTTCCGGTGTTTGCGGCAAAAACGTTTTCAAGCACGCCGCCGACGCTTCTCTCAGACGGAGTGAAGCCGTGGCGCTCGGCGTTGGTGGATTCGCAGAGGAGAAGTTTTATTCCGCGGCGCCCGAGCTCTCCGATCCTCGTCAGGTCAATCATATCGCCTTCGATCGGAGATACGTCGACTTTGAAGTCGCCCGAGTGGAGGATCGTGCCGCAGGGAGTACCGACGGCGATCGCGCAGGCGTCCGGGATGGAATGATTTACGTGTATGAACTCGACGTCGAACGTGCCGATCTTCAGCTTGTCTCCCGCGTGCACCGTGACGAGCTGGGGGGAGAAGGGAAGATGATGCTCTTTCAGTTTGTTTCTGATTATCCCGACAGTAAGAGGTGTGCCCCAGACCGGGACGTTGAAGCTTCTGAGCAGATACGGAATGGCGCCGATATGGTCTTCGTGGCCGTGGGTCAGAACGACTCCGCGGAACTTTTCGCGGTTTGCCTCAAGGTAGGAAAAGTCGGGTATGACGAGGTCGATCCCCGGCATGTCGTCTTCGGGAAAACCGAGCCCGCAGTCGATCGCGATGATATCGTCCCCGTACTCGACGAGGGTCATGTTTTTGCCGACCTCTCCGATACCGCCGAGAGGTATTACCCGCACTTTCGGCTGGATTTCGGCTTTCCGTTCCTTCGGCTTTGATTTTCTTTGCGTTTCGTCGGGCTTTTTCTTTTTCGTTTCCCGCGCCGTCTTATCTGAAGCGGTTTTTTTCTTTTTTT
>CACZSP010000213.1 GCA_902783905.1 uncultured Ruminococcus sp. | reverse complement strand
GCGGGGGCTCTCGAGCATATTGCGGTGGCGAAGGTCACGAACCTGGCCGCCGAAGTCGACCGCCTGAAGGAAAAGGGCGTCTGGATATACTCGGCGGAAGCCGGAGGGGACAGCATTTACGAGGTCGACCTCGACCGTCCCGCGGCTTTCATTCTCGGCAGCGAGGGCGGGGGAGTCTCGCGCCTTCTGAAGGAAAAGAGCGATTTTACCGTCTCGATCCCCCTTCACGGAAAGATCAATTCGCTTAACGTTTCGGCTGCGGCGGCGGTCGTGCTTTTCGAAGCCGCTCACCGCAGAACCGTACAATGATAAGGACTTACCCGATATGGCAATAAGTGACAAAGACATCGGCTCGATAATGGGCCGCCTGATGGAAAAACAGAAAAAGGCGGAGCAAGCCGCCGGAAACACCGTTGAATCCGGCGCGGCCGGAGCGCCTGCCGCTGAAGCGGATACACCGGCCGGGGAGTACGTTCAGGATCCTGCGCAGGAAGAGCCCGGGACGTCCGCGGAGGAGTTTTACGCCGAGCCGGAAGCGGAAGACGATACCGGAACGCTTGACGACGGAAGGTACGAGACGCTTCTCGACGACGTTCTGTCGGTCCCGCATGACGGTTACGCGGCGGACGGCGAATCGGCGGCAAAGCTTAACGAGCTCTACCGGGACTACATTCGCGGCGAGGACGGCGAAGAGGAGATCGGAAACGTTCCCGAGCCGGCGGAAGAAGATCCTGCCGATATTGCCCGGGCGGAGGAAACTCCGGCGGATTCCGGAAAGGCCGGCGAGGACGACATACTCATGGCGGCTCTCGGGTATTCGAAGGACGAACGTCCCGAAAAGCCCGCGTCTGCGGCGCGCCACCGTTCGGGCAGACGCGAATACGAAAGCGATATGTCCGACGCCATCGCCTACGACGGGAGGGAATACCGCTCGGTCTCCCAGAAAGGGGAGATTCGGCGCGCGTATGACCGCGAACAGCGTATTCTTTACCTGCGTCTTGCCGGGACGGGACTTTTTGCCGTTCTTCTTCTGATATTCGAGCTTGCCGGAGGCAGATTCGGAGGAGCTCTCAGCCGCTCCGAATATCCCGTCGTTCATATAATGGCGTCTTTGCAGCTTCTGATCCTTTGCGCCGCGTTCTCCTGGAGACGTATAGCCGGAGGTACCGTCAGGATCTTCAGAGGCAATCCGGACGGTTCGTCGATTGCCGCGGCAGCGGTCATCCTTACCGCCGTTTACGATATTGCTGTCGCCGTCGCGGTCGGCGGCAGGAGCGACGTGCCGTTCACTCTTTACAATTTCGCCGCCGCTCTGACTTTGTGTGTTCTCGCGGGGGCCGACCAGCTGCGCCTTGCTCACGAAAAAAGGAATTTCAACTGTCTTTCACGTTTCGAAAGCTTCGCCACCCTGGAAAAGGTGACCGATTCCGATTCGGGACGTGCATACCGCCTGCACAGAGGCGGGTTCGTCGCCGATTATTTCAGGCGTTCCAACCGCCGCAGCTCGCTTTTCAGGATAACGAATTACATAATCGCGCCCGCCGTGGCGCTTTCCGCCGTGCTTTTCATCATTTCGCTGGCGTCCGGAAAAGGTTTCATACCGTCGGCCGGAACCTTTATAGCCGCAACACAGTTGATTCTTCCGGCGTATATGATCATCGCCTGCGAGCTTCCCTTCAGGATCCTTTCTCTCGGCAGACTCGACCGTTCGGCGGTAGTCCTTTCGGAAGCCGATACCGAAGAGTTCGCGCGTGTGGACAAGATCATACTTGACGAGACCGACCTGTTCAGTGAAGAATCGCTCAAGATAATCAAAGTTCAGCAGTGCGCCGCCGGAGTCGATATATTCGAGGTCATGTCCGCCACCAGCGCCGTCTGCGCCATGGTGGGCGGAACGATAAGCCGCGCCTTCAGAAGCATTTCCGACGCGGAGTCGATGGGCAACGTTCCCGCCGTCCGCGTGGCGCGCGCCGAAGAGGGCGGTATCGAGGCATACGTCGGCGGCAAGCAGTATCTGCTCGGCAATATGCGTTTCCTCGGTGAATACGGCGTCGCCTGCCGCGGATGCAGCGACAACGAATACGCCGCGTCCACACGCGGGGGAACCGTTTTCCACATTGCCGTCAACCGTCGCGAAATATTCAGATATTATATGCAGTACGTTCCCGATCCGACCTTTATCACCCTTGCGGGCGGTATGGCCGAAAAGGGAATAGGCATCGAGATCAGATGCAAGGATCCCAATCTTTCCGCCGCCTTCGTTTCTTCAATGATAGGCAACGACAACGTCCGGCCCATGGTGGTCAGAAGCACCGAATCCGACGTTGAACCGGATCCCGACGGCGTTATCGAGGGAGGCCTTATCTCCGACGGCGAACAGTGGAGGTCGGTCATCCGAGCCGCCGATTCCTGCCAGCTTTACCGGGCGGTCTCGCGGCTCAACGGCTGGATACTTCTGGCGCTCTTCTGCATCGCCGGGCTTGCCGCCGTTCTTCTCGGCGCTTTCGGCACCCTTTCGTCGGTCCCGGCGATAGTTATAGTGCTTATCCAGGTGCTTTCTCTCATCCCCTCGGTCATAGTCTCGAGACTGCTTATTTCCTGATCTTATGTACGGAGCGGATATTCTGCGGTCGGTCTCGAAGCCCGGAAGATACGCCGGCGGAGAGTTCGGCAGCGTGATGAAGGACAAAGAAGGCGTCGCCTGCAGGTTCGCCTTCTGTTTCCCCGATTCATACGAGATAGGGATGTCCAATCTCGGGCTGCGCATCCTTTACGGAGTGCTTAACCGGGAGGAGGACGTCTGGTGCGAGAGGGTTTTCGCGCCATGGACCGATATGGAGGACGAACTGCGGCGTCGCGGAGAGTTTCTCCGTGCCCACGAGAGCGGCGACGAAGTGCGGTCATTCGATTTTCTCGGAGTGACGCTTCAGTACGAGATGTGCTATACCAACGTGCTGAACGTTCTCGAGCTTTCGGGCATACCGCTGCTTTCGTCCGAGAGGGGAGAGGAATTTCCGATCGTCATCGGAGGCGGTCCCTGTTCCTACAACCCCGAGCCGATCGCCGACTTTTTCGATCTTTTCGATATCGGCGAGGGGGAGGAGATGCTCCCCGAGATCGTGCGCCTCTGGATAAAAATGAAAAAGGAGGGCGCGTCGAAGCGCGACTTCCTCCTCGAAGCGGCAAGGACGATCGAAGGCGTTTACGTCCCCGCTTTTTACGACGTTTCGTACAATCCCGACGGAACGGTGAAGGAATATCTTCCGAAATACCCGGGGATCCCCCGACGGGTCAAAAAGCGCATCGTGACCGATCTTGATCCGATGTATTTCCCCGATTCGGTGGTTATGCCGTATATCGAATGCGTGCAGGACCGTATCATGCTCGAGGTGTTCCGCGGCTGCATCCGCGGCTGCCGCTTCTGTCAGGCCGGGATGATTTACCGCCCGGTAAGAGAAAAATCGCCCCAGGTCCTTCTCGAACAGGCAAAAAAGCTTTACGCGTCGACGGGGTACGACGAGATATCGCTGACGTCGCTGTCGATTTCCGACTACACCTGCCTGCGTGAGCTGACCGACGGTCTTATCTCCTGGACGAACGATAAAAAGGTGTCGCTTTCGCTTCCGTCGCTGCGCATCGATTCCTTCAGCCGCGAATTGATGGAAAAGGTGGCTTCGGTCAGGACGTCGTCGATAACCTTCGCTCCCGAGGCGGGAACGCAGCGGATGCGGGACGTCATAAACAAGAACGTCACCGAGGAGGACCTTATGCGTTCTGCCGGCATCGCCTACGAGACCGGCAAGGATACGATAAAGCTGTATTTTATGAACGGACTGCCAACCGAGACCCTCGAGGATATCGAGGGGATCGCGAACCTTGCCAAAGCCGCCGTCGAGAGGTACTACCAGGTCCCTGGGCGCGGAAAACGCCGTCCGCTGGTCACCATAAGCGTATCGAGTTTCGTTCCGAAGCCCTTCACGCCCTTCCAGTGGGAGCCGCAGGACACGGTCGAAACGCTTGAAAGAAAGAACGATTATCTCGGGACGAAAATCACCGACCGCCGCATAAGATACACCCATCACGACGCCCGGGTGTCGCATATCGAGGCGGTGTTCGCCCTGGGCGACCGGCGTCTTTCCGCCGCTCTGACCGAGGCGAGACGCCGCGGATTCAGATTCGACGCCTGGGACGAGTTCTTCTCTTACGAAAAATGGATGGAGGTCTTTTCCGCCTGCGGCATCGATACCGCCTTTTACGCCAACCGTGAAAAGGGCGAGGACGAAACGCTCCCGTGGGACGTCATCGACTGCGGAGTGACGAAGGAATTTCTTCTCCGCGAAAGGCATAAAGCGCACGAAGCCGCCGTTACGCCGTCCTGCCGGGAAAAATGCTCGGGCTGCGGCGCGTCCCGCCTGGGAGGTGAAAGATCATGCTGTCCGAAAATGAAATGACCGGATACGCGCCTCTCGCGGAGCCCCGCACCGTACGTCTGCGCTTCGGCAAGACGGGACCGCTTCAGTATATTTCGCACCTCGATCTTCAGCGGACCTTCGGCAGAATACTCGCGAGAGCCGATCTGCCCCTCTGGTTTACTCAGGGATTCAATCCTCATCCGAAACTCGTTTTCGCGCTTCCTCTTCCCATCGGCTGCGAAAGCGTCTGCGAGCTTGCCGATATACGGATCGTGCGGGATATGCCCTGCGACGAGATAATGAAGCGGATGAACGCCGCCAGCGTCTCCTCGCTGCGCTTTTTCGGGTGCTATATTCCGGAAAGGAAGTTTCAGGAGATCGCGTACGCCGGTTATACGCTTTCTTTCGGCGTTTCCTCGCCGGAAGACGCCGAAAGGGCGGAGAAGCTTCTTTCGACGCCGCCTCTTTACGTCGTAAAGCATTCGAAAAGCGGCGACAGGGAGACCGATATAATCCCGCTTATAAAGGAAGCCGGGTTCTTTTACGAAAATCATGAAAGCGAACGGCGCCTGCGCTGCGAGCTGATACTTTCATCTTCGGAAAGCGCGACGCTGAGTCCGCTTCTCGTCGTCTCCGCCATGCAGCGCGAGCTCGGTCTTCCGGCAGACAACAGCTACAGTCTGACCAGACGCGAACTGTTCGACGAAAAGATAAATAATTTCGAATAAAGGAGAAAAATCATGAAAACCGTTTCCATCCCGGCAAGAATCGCGGCGCTCGCGACAGCGCTTCTGCTCTGCGTATCGGTTCTTGCCTCCTGCGCGGGCGGATCCGGAAATACCGGAACGACGGCGCCCGACGCTCCAGGATCTTCCGCTCCCGCCGGATCCGAAAACACCGCCGCCGAAACCGAACCGCCCGTCTTAACCGACGAGTACGGACGACCCATTGAAGAAGACGGACTTCCCGCGGAAGCCGATCTGGGCGGCAGGACTTTCGTCGTTCACACCCGCGGGAACGTGGACCAGTACGAGTGGACGGCCGAGGATCAGAACGGTGAGATTCTTCACGACGCGATCTACAAGAGGAACACGAACGTCGAGGAAAGATTCAAGATCGATCTGAAGGTCATCGCCGAAGGAACCTGGCAGGACTACGGGACCAACCTGGAAAAGGTCAAGGCAAGCATAAAATCCGGTGACGGAGCATACGATCTTCTCTGCGGTTATTCGACTCCTATCGCGTCGATGGCTACTTCGGGTCTTATATACAATCTTCGCGAGGTGCCTCATATCGATCTTGAAAAGCCCTGGTGGTCGCGCGGCTTTACCGACGAGTTCACAATCAACGACACTCTGTATTTCGGAGTCGGCAGTCTTTCGATCGCGATGATTTATTCGATCGAATGCCTCTTTGTCAACACCGACATTATGAAAGAGGTCGCCAGCGGTTACAATATTTACAAGACGGTCGAAGACCGCGAATGGACCTGGGAAGAGCTGAACAGGCTGTCCGCTCTCGCATACATTGAAGTCAACGGCACCGGAGAGCGCTACGGACTCATCAGCGCCGAGGCGAACAACAGCACCAACACCCTCGCCGGCTTCTTCTATTCGACCGGGGTAAAGCTTGTCACAAAGGACGGCGACGGGAATCTGGTTATCAACGACGATATGGAGCAGCTGACCGGGATCATCGACAAAGAGATCGAACTTCTTTATAAAACGACGTCGAACTATTCGATGAGCAACGCGGATCCGCTCAGATTCGAGGACGGAAAGGGATTGTTCTGCTACGGCTGGCTGTATAACGGCCAGACCAGGTTCTCCCAGGGAATGAAGGAATACGGAATAATCCCGCTTCCCATGCTGAACCTCGATCAGAAGGAGTACTGCACTCCGGTTCAGGGAGGCATGCACATGTACGCTCTTCCCAACGACGTGAACAGCATCGACGAGAACGGAATGATCACCGAGGCGCTTGCCGCCGAATCCTACAGGGTACTGATGCCGGCCTACTACGAAGTCGTGCTCAAGACCAGATACGTCAGCGATTCGCAGTCGTCGAGAATGATAGACATTATGTACGACACCGTCGTTTTCGACATCGGGTTTACCTATAACTCCACTCTCCAGTATTTCAACGCGATCAGAAGCGCGATCTCTTCCGGCGCACTCGGAGGAGCCGCGTCGACCCTGCGCAGCGCGATACCCGCCGCAAAGCGGAATCTTGACAATTTCGTATCACATCTCGGCGGAAAATAATATTTTTACTTGACAAAATCGCACTTATTATTGTATAATAAAAACCCTTTCACCATACGCCGCGATTCGCGGCATCAATGAAACAGGAGGATTCCCAATGATCTCAAGACGAGTCGGCGGCTTTGCAAAAACGCTTGCCGCAATACTTGCGCTTCTGATGTGCGCGATCGCTTTCGTTTCCTGCGCCAACGGCAGCGGGAACACGACGGACGCTCCGTCGGGCGACGGCACTTCCGCATCCCCCGCCGGAAGCGGCGATCAGACCGCGCCGGAAACCGAACCGCCCGTTTTAACCGACGAGTACGGACGTCCGATTGAAGAGGACGGACTTCCCGCGGAAGCCGATCTGGGCGGCAGAACTTTCACCGTCCACACCCGCGGCAACGTGGATCAGTACGAGTGGACCGCCGAGGACCAGAACGGCGAGGTCCTTCACGACGCCATTTACAAGAGGAACACCAACGTCGAGGAAAGATTTAAGATCGACATAAACGTCATCGCCGAAGGAACCTGGTCCGACTACGGAACCAACCTTGAAAAGGTAAAGGCGAGCATCAAGTCGGGCGACGGCGCTTACGACCTTCTCTGCGGATATTCGACTCCTATCGCTTCGATGGCGACCTCCGGTCTCATCTATAACCTGCGCAACGTTTCCGCCATCAACTTTGACAAGCCCTGGTGGTCCCGCGGATTTACCGACGAGTTCACTATCGACGGCGCCACCTTCTTCGGAGCCGGCAGCCTTTCGATCGCGATGATCTACTCGATGGAGTGCATCTTCTTCAACACGAGTATCATGTCGGAGGTCGATCAGAGCTACAACATCTACAAGACCGTTCAGAATCTTGAATGGACCTGGGACGAAATGATCAGAGTCGGACAGCTTGCATACGTTCCCGACGCGTCCGGAACGCGCGGAGCCGGAACCAGATTCGGGTTCTGCTGCCGTGAGAACAATAACAACGGCAACGCACTTACCGGGTTCCTCTATTCTACCGGCATCAAGCTGGTCCAGAGGGACAACGAGGGCAATCTCATCCTCAACGAGGATCTCGACAGACTGTCGACCATAGTTGACAAGGAACAGATCCTTCTTTTCGATACCCCGTCCAACTTCCCTCTCGATCTGGCCGAAAAGCTCGATTTCAAAGAGGAAACGTCGCTCTTCTGCTTCACCTGGCTCTATTACGGTCAGACCGATTTTGCCAAGACGATGGATAATTACGGAGTCGTTCCCATGCCCATGTTCGACAAGGATCAGGGCAGGTACTACACACCCGTTCAGGGCGGACTCCATATGTACGCCATCCCGAACGACACTCCCAAAGATGAAAACGGTATGATCACCGAGGCGCTTGCCGCCGAGTCCTACCGCGTCCTTATGCCGGCTTACTACGAGGTCATTCTCAAGACCAGATACGCGAAGGACAGCCAGACCTCCGAGATGATCGATATCATGTACGATACCGTCACCTTCGATATCGGCAACACTTACAATTCGCTCATCAGCTATCTCGGCGCGGTCCAGGCCGCCGTCAGGTCGAGAACTCCCGGACAGGTATCGACCATCCGCTCCACCCTCAAGCAGGCTCAGAAGAACCTGGACGAGTTCGTTAAGGGAGTAAAGCAGCACAAGTCGGACTGACGGACTTCGGGATCCAGTAAAAAATCAATAAAAACCGGGGCTGCGGGCGACCGCAGCCCCGACAGCCCCGAAAGGGGAACCGGGATTCAGACATGCACGACGAACTTACGGCGATAGACATCGAACAGATGAAAAAGGAGCTTGCCGAGCGGAAAATCAGGGCGGCCGAGCTCCGCGAAGAAGTACAGAGAACGCGCGAATACGGCGATCTTTCGGAAAACGCCGAGTACAAATGCGCGAAGCAGGCGTTCAACGCCAACCGCTCGAGGATCCGCTATCTCGAGAATATGATAAAGACGGCGGTGGTCATCACCGTCGACTCGGCCGAAGACGAGGTCGGACTTTTCGACAGGGTGGTCGTTTACTACCCGGAGGACGACGAGACCGAAACGGTCCGCATCGTCACCACTCTGCGAAACGACGTATTCACCAACAATATTTCGAAGGAATCTCCCTTCGGCAAGGCTCTCCTCGGCCACAAGGCGGGAGAGGCCGTGATCGTCAGGGTAAACGAGAAAAAGAGTTACCCGGTGGTAATAAAATCGATTGAAAAAGGGGAGGACGATCCGAATCTGAAGATCTCTTCCTACTGAAACGGTATAACGATGAACAGATTGAAAGAGACGGCATGGTGCGTTCTGTGCCTTGCCGCCGTTATGGCGGTCCTTCTGACGCTCTACAGTACCGGAGCGTTTACGAAGACCGGCACCGCGGAGATCGCGGAGCCGGAAGAGGACCGCGTGACGGAGGACGCGGGTACCGGCACGGGCGCCGGTATTCCGGAACAGACTGAAAAAGAGCCGGATCCCGGCGAAGAAACGACGGCGACGGCGCCCGCGGGCGTCGGTATAGCGCCGCATGCCGGTATGCAGCCGCCCGAGATCATCCCCGCCGGAACGACGCTTGACGACGCCGCGACCGACCCGGCGGAGCCCGAAGTTACGCAGGCGCCGCAGGAGGACGAAAACAGCGAGGATCCGGAAGATCCGGAGGATCCCGAAGAACCCGAGAAGGACGAAGAACCGGAAGTGACCGTTCCGGCTGCATCAGTTCAGCCCCTCATCGACGAGCCGGTCGATGACTGGGACAGGGTCCGCGAGGAAGTCGGCGATTTCGTCATTTTCACATACTATTATCACGTCGGAGCGGGCCGCTATTACAGCGTCGGTCTGTCCCCCGAGCTGCAGCGCCATACCTGGCGCATGTGCGTGAAATACAACGTCCCTTATAAGATAGTTATGGGTCTTATGGGCGTCGAAAGCGGCTGGACCGCGGATATCGGAGTATATTACGACGACACCGGCGGATACGTGGGGCTCGGAATGCTTTCCGAGTACTACTGCGTCGGACCGTTTGCCGCCCGAGGCATAGACATTTACACACCTGAGGGCAACATCGAAGGGATATGCTCGACGCTGAGCGAGAAGTTCATCGAATTCGGAGGGAACGTCCATCACGCCCTGATGGCGTACAACGCCGGCTCCGGCGGGGCGTATTCAATGATTGCGAAGGGTATGGAAACCTCCTCATACAGCGAATGGGTCTGCGGCATCGCCGATCACCTGGTGACCGATATGGAGTACGCCGTCGGCGCCGGGAAATGAAAAATTAAAAGTAAAATCGCCGCGCCCTTTACCTTCTCCTTGGGGAGAAGGATGTCGCGAAGCGACAGGATGAGGGGGGCGAGTCGAAGCGGTTTAGGAGCAAAACCGAAAGATCATCCGGCGACACGCAGATTCGGATCGCATAAACGCGCTGAGGCCGAAAAACTTCAAAATGAGTTTTTCGGCCTCAGCGCTTTTTTACTCGTATTCCTTTATCCCCGGCATTTTCGAAAGACACCGGAAACCGTCGATCTCCCCGCGCTGTATGGCGCCGAATATGCGGTATTTCAGCCCGCGATGCTCCCGGTCAAGAGATGCGAGCATTTTTTTCATTTCTTCGCGTTCGGTGTTCCCGTCGGCCGGACAGGCGGATTTTACCACCGGAAGGGCGTTTTTGGCGGCGAAATAGCGTATATCCTTTTCCGGCATATATATGAGAGGCCGGATGACCGTGACTCCCGTCCTTGAAAGATAGGTCACCGGGCGGAAGGTGCCGATTCGCCCCTCGTGGAAAAGGTTGAGCATGAAGGTCTCGACCACGTCGTCGAAGTGATGTCCCAGGGCGACCTTGCCGCACCCCGCCTCCTTTGCGGCCGTGTGAAGGGCGCCCCGGCGCATCTTCGAGCAGAGCGAGCAGGGGGAATCCTCCTTCCGCACGTTGAAGACGATATCTGATATTTCGGTCTTAACGGTGATATACTCGACGTCAAGCGAGGCGCAGAGGGCGGCGACGGCCGAAAAATCCATTCCTTCGAGCCCCATATCGACCGTTATCGCTTTGAGCGTGAAACGTTTCGGATAAAATCGTCGCAGTCCGGCAAGAGCGTAAAGAAGGGCGAGCGAATCCTTTCCGCCCGATATTCCGGCGGCAACGCAGTCGCCCTCTTCAATCATGCCGTAATCGTCTATCGCGCGCCGCGCGAAGCTGAGAAGTCTTTTCGTGTCAGCCATTTTCGACTCCGAAAGAGCAGTTTTCGTATATTTTCGCCGTCTCCGCAGTCATTACGCGGGGAGCGTTTCTGTTTCCTTCCTCGTAAAAGATGAGCGGCGGACCGAAGGAAAGTCCCGGTGAGCCGCCTTTTCTCGCCTCGCAGAGGATAAGGGAGGGGGAAGACAGGGCGTCGGGAAAGACCAGACGCGCGAATTTCGGTTCGAGTCCAGCCGCTCTCATAGCCGCGAAAAGATCGGCCGTCCTTTCGGGGCGGAAGACGGCGAAAAAGCTTCCCCGGTGCCGCAGAAGGCGGGAGGCGGCCGAGCAGAAATCGGCGATCCCGCCGTGATTTTCGTGGCGGGCGTCGTCGGCCTCGGGGTCCTTCCCCTTCAGTCCGGGGTGGGAAATATACGGGGGATTTGCAAAGACGGTATCGACGGGACCCGCCGTGTCCTTTTGCGTCAGCGTCCGGATGTCCCGGTTCAGCACGGTAACGACCCCGTCGAAACCGTTGTCGGAGACGGCGCGCGCCGCGCGGTCCGCCGACCGGGGATTGAGCTCGACGGCGGTTATCCTTTCCGCCTTCCGGTGAGCGGCGGCCAGAAGGGAAATCACTCCGCTCCCGCAGCCAAGCTCGCAGGCGGCGCGCGCGGGTTTTATATATGCGGCGAGAAGATAGGCGTCGGTTCCCCAGGACAGTCCGTGCCCGTCGGAGATTATACGCACCTTTTCCCCCACGTCGACGTATCTTTCGTTTTCTTTTAGCATTATTATTACAAGATTATGCGGGGCTGTAAAAAAGTCAGACTTTCTTACAACCCCGCTGTACTGTTTGCCGCCCGCGACGACGCGCAAAGCGGCAGGATTCGTATCTCCCGTCCGCCGCGGGTTTTCAGCCGCGGCGGATTTTATTACCTGTCAGGCCTCGGGCTTCGGTGCTTCTACGGGGCAGACGTCCGCGCAGGTTCCGCAGTCGATGCATTTATCGGGGTCGATAACGTACTTGCCGTCGCCTTCCGAAATAGCGCCGCAGGGGCATTCCTCGGCACAGGTTCCGCAGGAGATGCAGTCATCGGTGATTTTGTAAGCCATTTTTAATACCTCTCTTTTCTTCTGATTTCAGCACAATATTATTGTATCATATTTTCCGGCAATTTCAAGTGGTTTTTTCAAAAAAATTGCGATTTTTACCGGCGATTTTCAGTCCTCCGGCGGTACGTCGGAGGGCTGGGCGTCGTCGCGCTTTTCTGCGGCGCGTCTGATGATCTTTACCGTTTCGGCGGAGTAGACTTTCGGTACGGCGTCGGGCTGGGAATCCAGTTTCACCTTTACGACCCCCTTAATGGGTCTGACCTCGGTCACTCGCCCCTGACCGTCGGGAGTGTCGACGACCGAATCGACCGTAGGCAGCCGCGACAGTTCCTCTTCGTACGCCCCGTGTTCGTACCGCAGACAGCACATAAGCCGTCCGCAGTTCCCGGAGATCTTCGATGAATTGATCGACAGTCCCTGGTCCTTCGCCATCTTTATCGAGACCTGGGCGTAATTCGGAAGGAATACCGAACAGCAGATCTTTCTGCCGCAGATACCGCAGCCGCCGAGCATTTTCGCCTCGTCGCGGATGCCTATCTGCCGCATTTCGATGCGGGTGTGGAAGGTGGATGCGAGATCCTTGACCAGTTCTCTGAAATCCACGCGCTGAGCCGCCGTGAAATATACGATGAGCTTTGAGTTGTCGAAGGTGTACTGGGTTCCGACCAGCTTCATATCCAGCTTGTGATCGGCTGCTTTCTGGGCGCAGATCTTCGCCGCAGCTTCTTCCCGGCGTTTGTTGTCGGCATGGTGGGCGAGGTCTTCTGCCGTCGCGCGGCGCATGACCGGCTTGAGAGGCATTACGACCTCCGATTCGGGGACTTTGCGGTTGGCGATCGCCACCTCCCCGACCTCGATCCCTCTCGCCGTTTCGACGATGACAGAGGCTCCGGTTTCAAGCTTCCTGCCGGCGGGATCGAAATAATAGACCTTTCCTCCCTGAGGGAAGTGTACTCCGACGACCTCGATGCCTTCCTCCGGGGCGGAGGCGGCCGGAGCCGGATCGGAAAAGACGGCGTCAAGCGTCGGATCAGGCGGCATCGTGTCGAGGACGGCGTCGTCTTCCTTCTGGAATCCGGCGAAAATATCGTCGTCTTTTACCGGGGGCAGAAAGGATTCCTCCTCTGCCGGGAGTGTTTCTTTCTTTTCCGGCTCCTCCGGGCGCGGACGTCTGTCACGCTGCTTCTGCTGAGGTTTCTGGTTCTGTTTTTTCTGAACGTTCTGAGCGTTCTGAGCGGGGACAGCGGGGCGGTCCTTTTTTTCTTCGCTTTGCTGAACCGGCGCCTGCGGCTTCCGTTCCTCCTGCTGCTTCGGTTTCCCGTCCCGGGAGCTCCCGTTGGAACGGTTTTTCCCGCGGTATCTGCCGCGGTTTCTCTGATTGTTATTGAAATTTCTGTCCCTGACGTCCCGTTCTCCGGGCTGTCTGTTCTTCTGGGACCTGTTTTCGTCTTCTGGCATTGTTTTCCTTCTTTGAGTCAGATGATTCCGGCATCCGACAGCATGTTCATCAGTGTGAGACGGATGTTTGCGTTCCGTTCAAGCGCCGAGGCGGCTCCGGCTGCCGCGTCGTAAAGAGCGAGTATCCTTTTCGTTGACATGGCGTCGGCGGCGTCTGCCGACGTCCCGTCGACCGTGTCGCCGGTCTTTGCGGCAAGCAGCTCGCGTATTACGCCGATCACCGCCGCGAGAAGAAGCGAAGCCTTGTCGCGCTTGCCTCCGGCGGCCGCCGTCAGCGCGATCATTGCCGCAGCGTTTTTCCGCTCCGAAACCAGACGGATAAACTCCCGCGCGTCCTTTTGCGCGTCGGCGGTATCCGAACCGGTATCCGGTTCCGCCGTTTTTTCCAGTCTGAGCGTCTGCGAACGGCTGACGACGGTTTCAAGAAGCTCGTCGGCGCGGTTGACGATAAGGAAGAAAACGGCGTACGACGGCGGCTCCTCAAGGGTCAGCAGCAGAGCGTTCTGCGCCTGAACGGTCATCGAACCGGCGTCGCGTATTATGAAGAAACGGTAGTCGAGCTCGGTGGGACGGAAGCACACGTCGTCCCGCAGCTGCCGGACCGAGTCGATGCCGATGCCTGTTTTCCCTTCATCTATGCCGATCTCGGTGATATCCGGGCAGATCCCTTTGCGTATCTTGCGGCAGGACGGGCATTCGCCGCAGGGCAGAGGGTACGACCCGTCCGTCCTGTGCTGGCACGCAAGGGCGGCGCAGACGCTTTTTGCGAGGGCGCTCCTGCCTGCCCCTTCCTCTCCTTCGAGGATATAGGCGTGACTGACCGACGGCGACGGGGAGGCGACGCGCCGCGCGAGCATTTCCTTCAGCTTTGAGTTGCCGGATAATTCCGGAAAAAGCTCTCTCACGCCACGACGTCCTCCGGTTTCAAGAATATCAAGTTATTATATAACATATTGCGTTTTCTGTCAAGTTTTTTCGGAGCAGTGAGTAAGTGGGCAGTGAGCAAGCTTCGCGCCTGGCGGCGCTCGCGGTGAAGACGCGCCTTCGGCGCTAGTGAAGACGTGCTTCGCACCGGTGAAGACGCGCCTTCGGCGCTGATGAAGTGTCCGGCTCACGCCGGATGTGAAAAGAAACTGAAGAAAAAACGGCAGCGGCACCCGAAGGACCGCCAGCGATTTTGCCCTCCCCCGGGTGAGGGCAGCGAAGCGGCGGCCTGGCATTGAATGACACAACGGGAGGACAGAGCCGCCCCGTACCCTCAAAAAACAATTATCCTTCATTTTTCCGTCAACCGCTTGACACCCGGGCATATTAAAATATATAATATATATATTAATCGCTTAAGCGGGAAAAGAGGAATCTGCCTTGATCGAGGTCAGAAATCTGACGAAGAAGTACGGTTCGCACACGGCGGTGGACGATATCTCCTTCACTATCGAAAACGGAAGGATATACGGTCTGCTCGGCCCGAACGGAGCCGGAAAATCGACGACGATGAATATTATAACCGGCTGCCTCGCCGCCACGTCCGGCAGCGTTACGGTGGACGGACACGACGTGTTTGAGGAACCGACCGAGGCGAAGAAGCTTATCGGCTACCTGCCGGAGATTCCGCCTCTCTACACCGATATGACGGTGAACGAATTCCTCGATTTCGTGGGAGACGCCAAGGGGCTGCCCTACGACGAGCGGTTCAGGCAGCAGCAGGATATCGCCGAGGCGACGGGTCTTACCGACGTCGGCGGACGGCTCATCCGCAATCTTTCGAAAGGGTACCGCCAGCGCGTCGGGATCGCCCAGGCGATGGTCGGAGATCCCGATATCATAATCCTCGACGAGCCGACGGTCGGCCTCGACCCGAAGCAGATCATCGAGATCCGCGAGCTTATACGCCGCCTGGGTGAGGACAAAACGGTCGTCATCAGCAGCCACATACTCGCCGAGATCAGCGAGGTCTGCGATCACGTCATAATCATTTCGGAGGGCCGTATCGTCGCCGACGATTCTCTTGCCGCCCTCGAGGAAAAGGCGTCGAGGGAAAACGGACTCACCGTGACCGGACGTTTCGGAGAAGCCGAAGCCGAAAAGATCATAGGCGGCATCCCTGGCGCCGAGCTGCGTGAGATATCATCCTCCGGCGGCGTTACGAAGGCGGTCGTTTTTTCGCAGTCGGCGAAGCCCGACGATCTGTCGGAGGCGGTTTTCAGAGCCTTTGCCGCGGCGGGCCGTCCGCTTACCGGAATGACCTGGAAGGAAAGCACGCTCGAAAGCATCTTCCTCGAGCTCACGGCGCCGAAAAGGCCGGAGATCGATCTGTCCGATCCCGCTAACGGCGGGGAGGACGACGGCGACGGTGCGGACGACGCGGATCCCGCGTCGGAATTCGCCCATCTGCGGGAGGAGGAAAAGAAAAAGCCCCGCAAAAAAAGAGGCCGCGAAAAAGAGGAATACAAACCGCTCTTCGGCGAAGAAGACGGGGAAGAGGAGGAATGAGCCGTGTCTGCGATCTATAAACGCGAATTCAGGTCGTATTTCACGAATATGACCGGGTTTATCTTCCTTGCCGTCCTTTTCCTGTTCAGCGGAATATTCACGACGGCGATAAACCTTATCGGCGGCAGCGCCCTTTACGAATACACGCTGAACAACATGTCCTTCGTTCTGATGATCATCATCCCGGTGCTCGCCATGCGCTCGGTCGCCGAGGACAAACGTCAGAAGACCGATCAGCTGCTTTATTCACTTCCGGTAAAATCCTCCGGAGTCGTTATCGGCAAGTATCTTGCTCTCGTATCGGTCTTCGGCATCGCCGTGCTCTGCATGGCGTTCGTACCCGTGATCCTTACGCTTTTCGGGAACGTTCCCTTTGCGTCCACCTATTCGGCGCTGCTCGGATTCTTCCTGCTCGGATGCGCGCTCCTCGCGGTCTGCATGTTCCTTTCGTCGCTGACCGAGAGCCAGGTGATCGCCGCCGTGCTGGGCATCGGCGCCATGCTTTCCTTTTATCTGATGAGCGGGCTTGCCTCGCTTTATCCCGAAGGGAAGGGCTGGTCGCTTGCCGGATTTCTCGTTCTCGCGGCGCTGCTCGGACTGATCTTCTGGATACTGACTAAAAATCCGATCCTCGGCGTCTCTCTTTTCGGGGTCTGCGCGATCCCGCTGCTTGTCGTTTATTTAGTGAAGGGCGGACTTTTTGAAGCCGCGCTTCCTAAAATGCTCGGATTTCTTGCCGTATTCGACAGGTTTTCGAGCTTTACCGGCGGGCTGTTCGATCTGACAGCCGTCGTATACTACCTGTCTATCGCCGTGTTTTTCGTCTTTCTCACCGTTCAGACGGTCGAGAAAAAGCGCTGGAACTGAGGGAGGATGAGAGTTATGAAAGAAAATCAGAACAAACAGAACTCCTCCGGATTCTTCGGCAGAACGGGAAGAATGGGGATCTACACCGGAGCCGTGACTCTCGTCGTGCTCGCGGTCCTTATCTTCGTCAATCTTATCGTTTCGGCGCTGCCGTCGTTGGTCACCAAGACCGATACCACGGCTAACAGCATTTACACGATTTCCCCGGAAACCGAGGCCTTTCTCGGCCGGCTCGACACCGACGTGACCCTTTACTACGTCTGCCAGAGCGGGACCGAAAACACACACATCTCCGCCTTCGTCGAAAGATACGCGGCGGTCTCGGACAGGATAAAAACTGTCACCGTCGACCCGGTCAGAGAGCCGGATTTCCTCGCGAAGTACGACGCCGAATCCCTTTCGAATTTCAGCGTCATCGCCGTCAGCGACAAAAGATCAAGGGCTGTCGCCGCCGCGGATATGTATTATTACTACAACGAACAGATCGGAAGATACTCCCGGGAGGAGTACCAGCAGTTCGCGGCGTATTACGGCGCCTACCTGTCCCAGTATCCTTTCACCGAATATTTTGACGGAGACAATCTGATCACCGGCGCCGTCGAATACGTGACGGCGGAACACGTTCCCACCGTTTACGTCCTCGAAGGCCACAACGAGGCTGAACTGACCGAAACGGTAAAGACCGGGATCTTCTCGTACGCCGGGATCGACAGCCGCACGCTCAATATCGCCATCGACGAAATCCCGGACGACGCCGACGTGATATTCATCAACGCTCCCGGAAACGATCTGACTGCGGAGGAAGCCGAAAAACTGATCGCATTTTACGAAAACGGCGGCAAGATCGCTCTTATCACCGCGTCGGGAAGCGACAAGCTGGTCAACCTCGCCAAAGTCACCGAGGCGGCGGGCATGAAGTCGGTACCTGGCACCGTCAGCGAGGGAGACTCGTCGCGCGCCCATTCCCGCAACGCCCAGTATATCTATCCTTCGGTCAATCAGTCTCACGACTCGACGGGCGTCTACGTGAGCATCGCGTCAAGAAACAACGTTACCGTGCTGGCTCCCTTCTGCCACGGCATAGAGCTCGTTCCCGATTCCGGTTCGGTCGCTCTGCTTACCACCTCGTCGTCGGCGTTCACCTCGGAAAACAGCGAAAAGGCCCAGTACGTTCTTGCCGCGGCGGCGGAAAAGGGAGACGGCCGCTTCGTCTGGATCGCGTCCGATTATTTCCTTAACGACACGTTCGTGAACGGCACCAACGGAGGAAACTATTATTTCTTCAGTTCGGTGTTCAGCTGGATGCAGTCGGAATTCAAATCGGCTCTCAAGGAGGTCGCCGCCGTCGATATGTCGGATCCGGTTCTCACCGTCACCGAGCAGTCGGCGAACCTCTTCGGAACCGTTCTGATCTTCGTGATCCCCGGCCTGCTTATCGGCGCCGGACTCGCGATCTGGATCGTCCGCAGAAGAAAATAAAAGATGAAACGCTATCGAAATCTTCTGATCCTCGCGGCGGTCCTCGCCCTTCTGGTCGGCGCGTATTTCCTGATCTCCTCTCTGAATAAAAAGGGCGGGACGGAAGCGGAGACCACGCTTCCCGAAAGCTACACGGCGGCGTCGGTCGCTCCCGAGCAGCTCGTGTCGGTAAAGATCACGGTAAAGGAAGACGACGGCGAAAGGGTGCTGTCCTTCTCGCTGAGCGACGACGCGGCTTCCTGGAAGTGGTCGGAGGACGGAGACGTTCCTCTCGACAACTCGGGCTTTGCCTCGATGGTCTCCGCCCTCAACGGCGCCGTGACCGACGTCAGGATGGAATCGGTCGGAGCGTCCGACCTTGAAAAATACGGGCTGAATGAGCCCGCCCTGCGCGCCGAATTCGGTTATTCCGACGGTAAAAAGGCGGAATATCTCATCGGCGGCTACAACAGCTTCAATTCGAAATACTATTTTTCCGAGGCGTCCGAACCCGGAACCGTTTATATGGTCTCGTCGTCGGTCTTCAACGCCCTGAACGTCACCGTCCCCGATCTGATAAAGAAAGACGAGATCCCGTCGGTCACTCCGACCAAAGGCACCACGGTCACCTTCGATTTCGGCGGTAAGAAATACGTTTATTCCTATTATCCGAACGGCTCCGGGACCGACTATACCGACGCCTACAAATGGTATCTGTCGGTGGACGGAGGCGAGCCGGTCCGGGTCGGCACCGGTACGGGGAAGGATATCGACGGCATGCTTTCGGGTCTTTACACCCGGGACGTAGCCGCATACACCGATATCGATCTTTCCTCCTTCGGGCTGGCGGAGCCGGCGACGATGACGGTCTCCTACACGAGGACCGACAAGATCACCGACAGCCAGACGGGCGAAACAAAAGAGGCTGCGGTTCCCGCGTCCTACGTACTCAAGATCGGGGCGCGTGACGAAGACGGATATTATTACGTTGTCACCGAGACCTCGAAGCTCGTCTACACCTCCGCGTATTCCGACGTTTTTGAAACGCTTATGAGTGATGATGTGCGCCGGGTGATGCCCGAAACGGTCGAGGATATCAATTACGCGCTGGTTGAAAAGGCGGTCTTCACGGCTGGCGGGAAGAGCGCCGCGGTAACGCTTTCTTATCTTTCGGGTGAGACCGAATACGCATACGCCGGAGGCGGAGCCGTCGACGCGGAAAAGTTTTCCGCCGTCACCGCCGCGCTGCACGCGCTGAAGGTCGACACATATTCCGATCTCGTCGAACGCGATGCCGCCCAGTCCGCGGATCCTATCTTTTCGCTGACGCTTTCCTTCAACTACGAGGGCGCCTCCGATATGACCCTGTCGCTGATCCCGTACACCGAAAACTACTGTCTCGTTTCTTTTGCCGGCAGGGAGGATCAGCTGGTGCTCCGGGAGTCGCTGACCGACCTTCTCGACGCCGTTTCGGCGCTTGCGGAAGGGGCGGCGTGATGAGTCTGATCGGCAAGCTGCGTTCGAGATTTTCGAGGAAGGATCCCTCGGGCGTGCGCTTCAGGCGCGAGGCGGCGGAAAGAATAGCCGGGCACCGGATCAGATACGTCACCGAGCGCCGCGACGGCGTCGACGAGGTGATAGGGAAGGAAGGTTCTCTCAGCATCCGTGACGGCGAGTTTATCGTTTTCGCCTCCAGCGAGGTCGTTTTCCGCTGTCCGGTGGACGAAATGCAGCCGTCGGAGCTTTTGTCGAAGGACGGAGTGATCCTCACCGGTCCCGACCTGGAGCACGGCGGAGGCGTCCGCACCGTTATCGTATATTACGTGTACTATCTGTGAAGAGACAGCGGTATCAAAATCGCTCGGATCTTCTCGCGTTTCTTCACTCTCATCAAAACAACAGGCTGTTTAGAGACCCGAATCAGGATTCGGGCGACTAAACAGCCTTTTAACGTGCAAAACGATTTCGGGTTTCACGGTTTTACCGGTTTGTGCCGCCCGG